>NZ_JBHZCN010000017.1:0-107156 GCF_042755465.1 Kitasatospora sp. NPDC059160
AGAGTCAGGCCACGCGCCGCCCCGAGCCCGTGGCCGGGCCGGGCCGTGGCACCCCGCCACGGCACGACCCCGATCCTCCGCAGCACGACCGACCCCGGAATGGACCCCAGGACCCCCCATGGACGATGACCTCTTCGACCTCACCGCCCCGTGGGCGGAGCAACTCAACGCCAACACCAGCGAGTTGGACGCGGCAGGCGAGTTCCCCCACGACAAGTGGAAGGCCCTGCGGGAGACCGGACTCCTGCAGGTGCACTTCGCGCCCGAGTTCGGTGGCGCCGGGCACAGCCTCACCCGGACGATGCGGGCCCTGGAGGGACTGGGCCACACCTCCCGGGACGCGGGCCTGTCCTTCTCCGCCTCGACCCAGATCGTGTCCGTCGGCGTGCCCCTGCAACGGTTCGCGACCCAGGAGTTGAAGGAGAAGTACCTCCCGCGGATCATGTCCGGTGAGCTGATCACCGCCCACGCGATCACCGAGAGCTCCGGCGGCTCGGACGCCATGAACCTGGCCAGCGTCGCCCGCCGCGACGGGGACCACTACGTGGTCAGCGGCGACAAGATGTTCATCACCAACGCCCCGGTCGCCGACCTGTTCCTGCTCTACGTCCGCACCGGGAAGCCCGGCCCCTTCGGCCTCACCACCCTGCTCGTCGAGGCCGGCACCCCCGGCCTGACCGTGGGCCCCGCGATGGACAAGATCGGCCTGCGCACCAGCCCGATCGGCACGCTCTCCTTCGACGAGCTGCGCGTCCCGGTCTCCCAGCGGGTCGGGCAGGAGGGCTCCGGCTTCCGGGTCCTGGACTACGTGATGAAGCGCGAGGTGCTCTTCGGCTTCTCCATCACCCTGGGCGAGATGACCCGGCGGGTGGAGGAGACCATCGCCTTCGCCAAGGAGCGCCGCCAGTTCGGCCGGCCGATCAGCTCCTACCAGGGCATCTCCCACAAGATCGCGGACATGAAGATCCGGGTGGAGACGGCCCGCAAGTGGCTCGCCGACACCGGCGCCAAGGTCGAGCGGAACGAGGACGCCGCGTTCGACCTCGCGGCCACCAAGACGGTGGTCTCCGAGGCCAACGTGCAGACCGCGCTCGACGCGGTGCAGATCCACGGCGGCCGCGGCGTGCTGACCGAGTACGGCGTCGAGCGCGACCTGCGCAACTCGATCGCCGGAACGATCTACTCCGGTACCTCCGAGATCCAGCGCAACCGGATCGCCATGCTGGCTGGACTCTGACCGACGGGAATCCCGACATGACCGACACACTGGACCACCTCACCCGCTCCACCGAGTTCCTCGACCACGAGAGCGACGCGGTGCAGGCCTTCGTCGACCACGCCGTCCGGGACCGTTCGGCGGACCGGCGCACCAACGCGATCGAGCTGTACTACGCGGTGCGCGACGGCGTCGACTACGAGGTCTACGGCGCCCCGCTCTCCCGGGAGGGCCTGCGGGCCTCCACCACCGCCACCACCAAGTCCGGGTTCTGCCTGCACAAGGCCGCGCTGTACGCGGCCGGGGTGCGCGCCCTGGGCATCCCCTCCCGGCTGGTCTACGGCGACGTGCGCAACCACCTGGCCTCGCCCCGCCTGCTGTCCCACATCGGCGGCGACGTGTTCTTCCACTCGCTCGCCCAGGTGTACCTGGACGGCAAGTGGATCAAGGTCACCCCGGTGTTCAACAAGCTGCTCTGCAAGCTCTACGGCATGCGCGCCCTGGAGTTCGACGGCGTCAACGACAGCCTCCACCACCCCCACGACGGCGGCGGCGCGATGGAGTTCCTGACCGACCACGGCAGCTTCGACGACCTCCCCTACGAGTTCGTCATCGAGACCATGCGCCGCAAGCACCCCAAGTTCCTCGACACCACGGGCACCGGCACCGTCCACGGCGGCCGCCTCGCCGAAGAGTCCACCCTCACCCGGTAGGAGAACCCCCATGACCAGCACCCCGCCGCCCGTCGACGGATGGGACGCCTCGACCCGGATCGGCGTGGTCGTGCCGCACGCCGACGTCGGCCCGGAGGCCGAACTGCAGGCCGTGGCCCCCGCCTCCGTCTCCGTCCACGGATCGCGCGTGCACTTCGCCGCCATGCGCGCGGGCGGTGAGATGGACGAGAAGATCCCGTACGACCCGATCCTGTCCTTCGTCCAGGCCCCGTACCTGGACCAGGCCGTCGAACTGCTCGCGGCCTCCCCGCTGCACGCCCTGACGCTCGGGTTCACCTCCTCCAGCTACGCGTTGAAGGCCCAGGGCGAACGGGAGTTGTACGAGCGGCTGCTGCCCGTCACCCGGGGGCTGCCGATCACCGGCACCACCAAGGCCGCCCGGGCCGCGTTCGACGCCCTGGGTGCCCGGCGGATCGCGCTGGTGAACCCGCCGTGGTTCACCGACTCGCTCTCCGGCCAAGGAGCCGACTACTTCCGCGAGTTCGGCTACGAGGTGGTCCACCACGCCCCCTGCGGACTGCCGTCGAACCAGAAGGCCATCACGCCGGAGAACCTGTCGGCCTGGATCCGCGGCACGGTGGCGGAGCACCGGCCGGACGCCGTCCTGGTGGCCGGCAACGGCATCCGGGCGGTGGGCACCATCAAGCCGCTGGAGGAGGAGCTCGGGTTCAACGTCGTCACCGCGAACCAGGTGATCCTCTGGCACGCCCTCCACCTGGCCGGCGCCGCCGGGACCGCTCAGGAGATCACCGACTACGGACAGCTGTTCACCACGACCCCGAAGGACGGCCACGCGTGAGCCTGTTGGACGCACAGGCCTACGAGGCCGTCTTCGGGACGCCGGAGGGCGACACCTACCGCATCCCGCTGGTCTGCTGGCGGGAGGACGGCGACCACCTGTTCGGCGTGGTCCTGGTCAAGGGGCACCTGCGGCGCACGGACCAGCTGTCGGACTTCCTGCGGTACGACCGCCGCAACGGCTCGCGCGGGGACGAGGCGCCCGCGACGACCTTCGACCCGGCGACGGCGGACGGTCGGGTGGACGACTCGTACGTGCCCGCCATTCGGTGACGTCCGCCCATTCCGCGGCGTCCGCCATTCGGTGCCGCCCGTCCGTCGGCCGGCGGCGCCCGCGGAGGGTGCGGTCATTTGTGAAGTCCCGGTGAGATAACGGGACCCGGCGCTCCGCTTTTCCCGGCCGCCCGGCCGGTGCTCGACCCGCTTATCGCAATTCGCTATTCGGTCAATGCCTATTCGCCGCCGATCGGAATGGATCCTCCCGCCGCCCGTCGGGCCGCCGCGCACCCGGCGGTTTTCCCGGGCACTCCGGATCCACCGCACCCCGGGCCTCCCTGCCCCGGGGTGCGGTGCCGTACTCGGCCTCACGCAACCTCCCCCGAGGACCGTCGCGTCCCGGGCCCGGCCACGCTTCCGCCACGTCTCGGCCACGCTCCGGCCACGCTTCCACCACGCCCCGGTTCCCGGTGGCGCGGAGGGGATCGCCGCAGGTCGAGCCAGGTGAACGCGAGTTCGACGATACGTCAGGACGCCGCCGGGACCGGGGTATGCTTGCCGCGTCGTCACGGGGGCTGGTGCACGAACGAGCCGGAGGGGCCATGCAGCTCACACGAAGTCCCTGGGGCGTCCAACGGTCCGCGGCCGCACCCGTCGCGCGGTACCGGCGCGCGCCGCAGTGCTGAGGCAGGCCCGCGCGGAACAGACCCGCTCCGCCCTGATCGACGCCGCCGCCGGACAGTTCGCCCGGCACGGCTACGCCGGCGCCACCCTGGCGCGGATCAGCCAGTCCGCCGGGGTCACCTCGGGCGCGCTGACCTTCCACTTCCTGACCAAGGAGGACCTCGCGCACGAGGTGCTCAGGGCGGGGGCGGCCGCGACCTCCTCGGCGCTGGACGAGGTCCAGCAGCTCACGACGCCCGGGCTGGCCGCGGTCAGCCGGCTCACCCAGCTGCTGGCGGCCTTCCTCCAGCAGGACGTCCGGGCCCACGCGGCGATGCGGCTCGCGCACGAGTGCCCCGGTTCGCAGGGCGCCTGGGAACAGGCCTGGCGGCCCGCCCTGCTGCACGCGCTGGAACTGGCCCGGGCGGGCGGCACCACCGACGCGGAGCTCGCCGACATCGAACTGCTGGTCGCCTACCTGCTGGCCGGCGCCGAGGCGCAGCTGCGCTCCGGCCGCCCGGTCAGCGTCGTCGAGCACGAGCTCGGCCGACTGTGGCGGCGGGCCGGGGCGGGCTTCGGCGCCCGGCCGGAGGACGGCCCCGACCCCTGCGAGCACGACCGGACGCCCGCCCCGCCGCGGTTGCGCGCCCCGTCCCGGGGCGACGCTGCCCGCAACGAGGGGTGACCGGGCGGTAGACGTACGGCGACCGCGGGCACACCCGGCGGCACGCCCCTGACCTGCGGGGCCGATGTCCCGCAGGGCGTGCCGTGCCCGGATCCGCGGGGGCGATTCCATTTCCCGCGCGGACCGCCGACCCCGGCCGCCCCTTCCCCGGGCCGGGCGCGGGCGATTCGCGCCAGGGCTTTGTATCGAGTTGGCGAAGTGGCGACCGGAAGTCCTTTACCCGAGAAAAAAATAGTGCTCATTCTTTAGTGTGGGTGGATCTGTGTGAAAGCCGCAGCCGCAACACGGGAGGGGTAGCTATGAGGGGATGGGACTCCGTCACCCAGTTCACGGACCAGCTGTTCGGCCACTTGCGCCGAGCTGACCAGCGCAAGTGGGCCCACACCTACGTCAACGGCCTCCTCAGCACGCCCGGGAAGAAGTCCATCCGCCGGCTGGCGGCCGTGTCGAGCGACTCCCCGACCGCTTCGCAGGCCCTGCACCAGTTCGTCAACGAGAGCCCCTGGGAGTGGGATCCGGTCTGCGACCAGCTCCGGCAGTGGGTCGAGGACCGGGCCCGGCCCAAGGCCTGGACGATCGCCCCCGTGGTGCTGCCCAAGCGCGGTGAGAAGTCCTGCGGGGTGCACCGCCGCTTCATCCCGCACACCGGACGGACCGTCAACTGCCAGATCGGCATGGCGGTCTTCATGTCGACGGAGGCGGGGGAGTTCCCCGTGGGCTGGTGCCTGTTCCTGCCGGAGACGTGGGCCGCCCAGGGGCCGCTCCGCGAGCAGGCCCGGATCCCGCACACCGCCACCGCCTCGTGCGAGGGCCAACTCCTCAACCTGATCGACCAGATGGCGCAGGCCTCGCAGTACGACCCGGTCCCGGTGGTGGTCGACCTGGACGGCTACCTGGACTCGCGCCGGCTCGTCGAGGGCCTGACCCGGCGCGGGCTGGACTTCGCGGTCGCGATCCCGGACAGCTTCCCGCTGGCCCCGCTGGAGCACCAGGCCTCCGGCTCCCGCCGGCCGGTGGCCGCGGCGGCCCGGACGGTGAGCGAGCGGTGCCCAGAGGTGCGCTCCGGGGTCTGCAGAGCGGGCTGGGCGTCCGTGCGCGACGGCCTGGTGCAGGTCCCCGGCGCCGTCGCGGCCGACCAGAGACCGCAGCCGTTCCGGCTCTTCACCCAGCCCGACGAGGACGCGACGGGTGCGGGGCAGCTCTGGCTCACCAGCATGGTGCACCGGCCGGTCGACGAGCTGCTGGAGTACGCGGAACGGCACGCCGCGACCGGGGAGACCGTCGAGCTGCTCGAACGGCGGTTCGGGCTGAGGGACTTCGAGGGCCGCTCGTTCCCGGGGTGGCACCACCACATGGCCCTGGTCTCGGCCGCCTTCACCTACAGCCGCCTGGCGGCCGACCTCGGCATGCGGGCCTTCCGCCCCGGCCCGGGCGCCGGAACCGACGGTCTGGCGAGGCCGCCGCTCGTGCCCTGCTCCCGGTGGGTCCGGGAAGCCTCCCTGGGGTACCCCGTAGCAGTCTGAGCCGTCGCTTCGGGCGCGCCGCCGACCCCTCCCGGCACGCCCGACGCGCTCGGCGCGGGGTCGACGATGCCCCAATTGTCGTGCCGGCATGAGCTGATGAGCATGGGTCAGGCGAAGTTCTTCACCGCCGGCGATTGACAGCAAGATGTATGTTCATGCAAGCTCTACCTGTCCGCCTGAGGTTCTCACGGGCAAAAACAACATGTACATACAAGCAACTACCTGGGGACTCCATGCCTGATCCCACGGCACCCACCGTCGACACCGCGACCGCGGTCTGAGCGGGGGAGCAGCGTTGCGTTATTCCGAACTCTCCGAGAGCGAGCTGACCGAGTACGCCCGCGAGGCGGTACGGATCAGCCGCGAGCACGTCGCCAAGGGCGGCATCCCGTTCTCCGGTGTGGTGATCAACAGCGGCCGGATCCTCGGCACCGGTGTCAACCGGGTGCGCGAGGACAACGACCCCACCGCGCACGCCGAGGTCACCGCACTGCGGGCGGCCGCCGCCAAGTACGGACTGCACGCCACCGCCGGATCCACCCTGATCGCCTCCGGCGAGCCCTGCGCCCTGTGCTACATGGCGTCGCTGTACTTCAGCGTCAGCCACATCGTCAACGTGGTCGACCGCAAGACGGCCGCGCGGTACGGCTTCGACTACACCAGCTCGTACTCGATCTTCGCCGAGGACCCGGAGACCTGGCCGATCAAGGTCACCTCGATCCAGATCCCGGAAGGCACGGCGCCGTTCGAGGACTTCCTCACCATGGAGCGGGGGCGGCCGTGAGCGGAACGGCAACCGGCAGGATCGGCATCAAGGTCTGGTCGGACTACGTCTGTCCCTTCTGCATGCTGGCCGAGGGCCCGCTGCACGAGGCCACCCGCGACCTCGACGTCGACATCGAGTGGATGCCGTTCGAGCTGCGGCCCCACCCCACCCCGACGCTGCGCCCGGAGGACGACTACCTGCCGGCGATCTGGGACCGCGCCGTCTACCCGATGGCCCGCCGCCTCGGCGTGGACATCACCCTCCCGACGGTCTCGCCGCAGCCCTACACCCGGCTGGCCTTCGAGGGCTACCGGTACGCGGCCGAGCACGGCCGGGCCGCGGAGTACACCCCCCGGGTACTGCGGGCCTTCTTCCAGGAGAACCGGGACATCGGCGAGGTGGCCGTCCTCGCCGACATCGCCGCCGAACTCGGCCTGGACAGCGCCGACTTCGCCGAGGCACTGACCTCCGGCCGGTACACCGAGGCGCACCGGGCGGCGCTGCGGGACGCGGAGGCCAACCGGGTCTCCGTCGCGCCCACGATCATCATCGACGGACGCCACCGCATCGAGGGCGTGCCCTCCGTCGCCCAGATCCGCAAGGCCGTGCTCGACGCCCAGGCCGAGCAGGAGGCCCTCGGGGGCGCCGCTCCCGCCTGCGGGATCGACGGCTGCTGAACCGGCCCTGACGCCCGGCTCCCCGCCTTCCCCCCCGCGTTCCCCCCCTGCGTTCCCTCTGCCTTCCCGCGTTCCCCCGCTTCCCCTGATCTACCGCTTCCCCCTGTTCCCCCGTCTTCTCCCCGCTCCACCTCTCCCCGTCAACGCCGACCTCCCAAGAACGAAAGGACCAGCCATGCAGTGGTTCTACCTCGCGATCGCGGACATCTTCGAGATCGCCGTCGCCATCGCGGCCGGCAAGGCCGAAGGCTTCAAGAACCGTACGTGGACCGCCGTGACCCTGATCACCGGCGCCCTCGGCACCTTCTTCCTCAGCAAGGCACTGCTGACCTTCGACGTCGGTGTCGGCTACGCGATCTGGACCTCCGTCGCCGGCGTCGGCATCACCCTCCTCGGCGCCCTGCTCTTCGGCCAGCGCCTGAACTGGCGCAAGGCCGTCGGCATCGCCGTCATCATCGCCGGCGTCGTCGGCCTCCAGCTCAGCGGCGCTGCCTGATCCTCCCGCCCCCACCCGGCTCCA
Organism: Kitasatospora sp. NPDC059160; assembly: GCF_042755465.1. Lineage (NCBI taxonomy): Bacteria > Bacillati > Actinomycetota > Actinomycetes > Kitasatosporales > Streptomycetaceae > Kitasatospora > Kitasatospora sp. NPDC059160. The sequence goes on from NZ_JBHZCN010000017.1 coordinate 7,799, forward strand.
CCTCCCGAAAGGACCCGTGCACATGTCCGACACCGGCCGCAACTCGGTCAACCCGTGGATCATGCTCCTGCTCGCCGGCGGCTTCGAAGTCGGCTACGCGCTCGCCGTCGGTGGAAGCCACGGCTTCACCCGGCTGACCTGGTCACTGGTCGCCGTCGTCTTCTTCCTGCTGACCCTCTGGGCCCTGAGCGCCGCGCTGCGCACCATCGACGTCAGCATCGGCTACGCCGTCTGGGCCGGCATCGGGTCGGTCGGCGCGGCCCTGCTGGGGCCCGTCGTCTTCGACGAGAGCCTCACCCCGGCCAAGGCGGTGTGGCTGGCCGTGATCATCGCCGGCGTGGTCTGGCTCAAGCTCGCCGACCGGCCGCAGAAGTCCGCCGAGACCGCCGCCGCGCCGCGTGAGGTCCAGACCGCGGACGCGTGACGGGCGCGCCGCCCCGGTGCGGGAAGCCGCCGCGCCGCTCGTGAGGCGCACCCCGGCCCGGTCCCGACCGGATGGGGTGCGGAGCGGCCGGGGTGTGGTTCAGGGCCTCCTGGTGGCCGGTCGGATGTCGGAATCCGATCGGACGGCCAGGAGGCCCTTCTCGCGTTCCTCGTGCCGGGGGGCCGGTGTCAGAACAGCGAGGGGTACATCCCGGCCGTGGCGCCGCCCAGGAGCGGCACCGTCAGCACCAGCCATCCGCGGGTGCTGCGGGTCGGCACGCCCCGCTGCCCGACCATCAGCGCCACGGCCATTCCGGCCGTGGCGGGCAGCAGCACGCCGAGCATCGCCAGCGAGAGCAGGTCGGGAACCTCATGCCGGGTCACCGCCCATCCTGTCCCCAGGCCCAGGGCCGCTGCCGACAGCAGTTCCCTTGTGGGCGCGAGCAGTTCGTGCCGGGCCCGGGTCGCGCCCGCCATGCGGGTACGGTGGCGCACCGCGAGGAGCATCCATCCCACCCCGACGAGGACGAGGGCGGTCTCCGCCACGAGAACGATCTGTGCCAGGTGCATGGAGTCCCTCCTATTCGTCTTCGTCCCGTACCGCGGAGGCGCGGCGCTGCTGCCGCCGTCCGCCGAACCGTCCCGCGAGGCCTTCGTCCGTGACCACGGCCTCGGGGATCCGTTCGCGCGGGCGGCCGTCCGGGGGCAGGAGCCCGAGCCGCCGGCCGGTGCCGGGTGCGAGTACTTTCCGGACTACGGTGACGAAGGGGCGGTCCGGCTGGCGGTGCACCGGTACTGCTTCCTCGGTGACCGGCTGGTCGAGGACACCGTGATCCCCACCGACATCCCCGTCCCGAGAGGCCCCGGATCGTGATACGCGTGCTGCTCGCCGACGACCAGGACCTGGTCCGGGCCGGCATCAGGCTCGTGCTCGGGTGCGCGGACGACCTGGACGTGGTGGCGCAGGCCCGCGACGGCGACGAGGCGGTCCGGCTGGCCACCCGGATCCCGGTCGACGTGGCGCTGCTCGACATCAGGATGCCGGGCGCGGACGGCCTGACGGCGGCCGAACGGATCGCCGAGCTGGCCCCCGCGGTGAAGGTCGTCATGCTGACGACCTTCGGCGAGGAGGAGGACATCGCCCGGGCGCTCCGGGCGGGCGCGGCGGGCTTCCTGCTCAAGGACAGCCCCCCGGAGGAGCTCATCCAGGCGGTCCGGACGGTGGTGCGCGGTGAGCCGGTGGTGTCCCCGCGGGTCACCCGGCACCTCATCGACCGGTACCTCGCGGCGAGCGCGTCCGGCGACGAACCGGCTCCCGCGCGCCAGGGGGTCGACCGGCTCTCCGGCCTCACCGCCCGGGAACGCGAGGTCCTCGCGCTGCTCGGGACCGGCGCCTCCAACGCCGACATCGGGGCGCGGCTGCACCTGGGGGCGGGCACGGTGAAGACCCACGTGAGCAGCCTGCTGGCCAAGCTGGAGTGCGCCAACCGGGTGCAGGCCGCCGTCGTCGCCCGCGACGCGGGTCTGCTGCGCGGCGCCTGAACCGTCGTCGGGACGACTCCCGGGCCCGTCCCCGGCCGGCCGTCCGGCCGCTCCGGCCTCTGCCGAACGGCACGGTCGTTCCGGCCGGTCGGCCCGCGAAATCCCGTCCCCGCCGAACCTAGGATCGGGTTGGTCCGGATCAAGGCCGCCGTCCGGGTCGCGGGCCGGTGCACATGGTGCAACGAGGGCCGGACTTTTTGAATTGGTGTAGACCTCTGTTCGAATCTCGTGCACCGTGTTCCCCGGAACAGCCGACGCTCCCCGGGGCCGGTCGGTCGCGGCGGGGTGCACACCCCCGTGGTGAGGTGGGCGCGCGCGGCTGACGGTCGGTCGTGCGCCGGGGCGGGACGGGGCCACTTCCACCACAGCCGGACTCCCGGCGCCACCTCTTGAGAACAGGAGTTCCCTGACCGTGCACATTCGGTTGAGCGGCGTTGTCATGGCCAGGCCGGAACGGGCGGCCTCCGCCCGGGAGCTGGCCGAACGGGCTTCGCCCGAACCGTACGCCGTGGTGACGGCGCGGGGGATCAACGGATCGAATGCCGCGATCCGCGCCTGGTCCACCCCTCCACCGGGATCCACCCACCACGTGCTGATCGAAGAGGGAGCCGTCCTCGGGAAGGACTTCCACGCGCGGGTCAGCGCAGCCGTGCGGGCCGCGCCGGAGGCCGCGCTCGTCCTGCACGCCCACCCCGACACGCCCGCCGCGGCGGCGGTGCGGATGGCCGCCCTGACGGGGCACCGCTGGGCGCCCGGTGTCGTGGGTGCCGTACCGACCACGGCGCTGGTCCTGCCGACCGGCCGGGCCGAAGGCTTCGTCCGCTACGCCACCCGCCGCACCCACCGGACCGGGCACGGTCCCGTCCTGGCCCGCTACCTGAGGACCTTCGGGGTGCCCACCTACCTGGCCACGGCGGAGCACGTCCGGTTCCCCCTGCCGTTCCACCCGGTCGACGACCCCGCGCCGTCGTCCCGGCCGCAGGACGCGGAGGTCGACACCGGCTGGAGCCGGGCACCCGGGCTCGCCGCACTGGACGCCGTCCCCTTCTTCGTCCGGGGCGGGGTCCACGTCGCGACCCGGATCAGGAGTGGCTGGGCGACCTCCCCGGCGCACCACTACCTCGCCCGGCTCGGCCTCGACCCGGCCCGCTACGACCGGCGGCTGAGGCTGCTGTTCGGCCTCAACTCCGACGCCTCCACCGAACTGGTCGAGCGCATCGGCCCGGAACTGTCCACCAGGCACTGGCTGACCGCGTTCCTGATGGGCGTGGTCACCAGCGCCCGTCTCCCCCCGGACGGGTCGTCGCAGCGGAGCACCGACGGCGCCGCCACCGACCGGGGCCTGGCCACGGTGGGAGTCGGAGGCCTGTCCGCCGCCGTCGACTGGCTGACGCTCGCGGAGCTGCGGCCCAGCCTCCTGGAGGTCGCCCGCGAGGCCTACCGGGCCGGTCTCGCCCGCGGGGCCCGGCTGCCCCCGGACCCCGGGGGCGGGGGCCCGCGGCGCCGACGGCGGGCCCGACGACTGGTCCTCACCGGTGCCGACGAGCCGATCGGCACGGCGCTCGCCAGACGCCTCGCCGACGCCGGTTGGGAGGTCACCGCGGTCGCGCCCCGGCTGCTGGTCCACGACTACCCGGGCGTGCGCGAGTTGGCCGTAGACCCCGTGCGGCGGGAGGCCCTCGACCCGGTGCTCCCGGGCGCGAGCGCGGTCGTCCACCTGCTCTCCCCCGAGACCGCCGACTCCTGCGCCGCGGACATCGGCAGGCTCTGGGCCCGGGTGGAGAACGTCGTGGCGGGCGCGGCGAAGGCCGGGGTGCCGCAGGTGGTCTGCGTCGGCGATCCGACGAGCGTGGACCTGGCCCTGCGCTGGGGACCCGCGGCGGACCGCCCGCTGTGGCCGGCCGCCATGGCCCCGGACGGGGTGCGGACACCCGCCCCCACGGTCCACTGGCTCCGGCTGGGACTGGTCTTCGGCCCGGAGGTGCTCGACGGCTCCGTCGTGGAGCAGGCCCTGCGGCGCACCCTGCCGCCACGGGCCGACCGTACGGGGGACGAGACGACGGAGACCTGGCGGCCGGTCTACATCGACGACGTGGTCGACGCGGTCGACCGCACCCTCCAGGCGCCGCCCGTCCACCGGATCATGAACATCACCGGCGACGAGCGCCTCACCACCGAGGACATCGCCCTCGCCGCGGCGCGGCTCGACAGCGGCCGCCCGGTCATGGCCGCCACCACCGCGGCATCCCGCAACGGCGGACCGCGCCGCGGCGGTACGGCGCTCGGCTGGGCCCCGCGCACGGGCTTCGACCAGGGGCTCGCGGCCCTCGCCGAGTGGATGGAACTCCACGTCGACTGATCGGCACACGCCGCCGGGTACGGGGTCGTCCGGCGGCCCGGAGGCCCGGACGGGTCGTCCACCGGCCGGTGCGGCGGCGGACGACCCGTCCGGGTGCGGGGTGGTCAGTTGCCGAGACGGAGGCTGTAGAGGGAGTAGCCGTAGGCGGTGCCGCGGTGGATGCCCTGCATCCTGACATAGCGGGTGTCGGTGGGGGTGAAGGTGAGGGTGTCGGTGCCGGCGGTGGTGCGGCCGCGTTGCTGGGAGACGGTGGTCCAGGTGGTGCCGTCGGTGGAGACCTGGAGGTCGTAGTCCCGGGCGTAGGCGCTCTCCCAGGTGAGGGTGGCGGAGGAGACCCGGCGTACCGAGCCGAGGTCGACCTGGAGCCACTCCCCGTCGGTGCGCTTGCTCGACCAGCGGGTGTCGGCGAGCCCGTCGGTGGCGTTGGACGCCTGCCACTTGGGCCCTTCACTGGAGGAGGCGGTGGTGGTGCGGCCGAGGGCGAGGTCGGCGGTGACGTCGTCGGACCCGAGGGTGTCGGGCAGGTAGCCGGTGCCGGGGCCCTGGCCGACGGCGCGGACGGTGTCCAGGAACGCCTGGTAGTCGGTACCGGCCCTGGTGCCGGACCACATCTTCTGGGCGAGGGCGGGCAGGCTCTTCTCGATCAGGCCGTGCACCTGGAGTTCCGTGTAGTCCTCGTGCACCAGGTCGTTCCAGACTCCCGGCATCGCACCGAGCAGGTGGGGGTCCTGCGGGGCGAGGCTCTGGTCGCCGGAGAAGACGTTGGGCTGCCAGCTGTCGAAGATCGCCTTCCCGTCGAGGCCCTGGCCGTGGTAGTAGTTCGCGAACGGCACGACGTACAGCCAGTTGTCGTTGGAGTTGATGACCTTGGCGTAGCCGTCGGCGATGGCCTGCTGGGGGCCGTACCAGCCGTTGTTCCAGCTGTCGACGGTGATGTCCTTGTCGTAGCCGGCGCCGCCGCCGGAGATCCCCTTCTGACTGCCCCACATGGTGACCTGCTTGCCCAGGCTCCGGACGTAGGGGGCGATGGTGTTGACGTACCCCTTGAAGTCGGCGGCCGGGCCCTTGTACTCGTCGGCGCCGATGCCGACGGTCGGGCCCCGGAACCACGGGGTGAACTCGGCGTAGACGGACTTCATGAAGTCGGTGGCGGCGGGCTTCGAGAGGTCCAACTCGTCGGAGTCGCCCTTGTTCAGGCCGATCCCCGGTTTGAACCTGGTGAACGCCCGGGCGTGGGCCGGTGCGTCGATCTCCGGGATGATGGTGACGCCGACCGCGGCCGCGGTGTCCTCGAAGGAGTCCCAGTCCGCCTTGGTGTAGGAGCCGTCGGCGGCGGCCAGTCCGGCGAAGGCGGGGTTGTCGCTCCTGAGGCGGAACGCCGCCTGCGCGGTCGACCAGTTCGCCGGGGATATCTCGTTGTCGTTCAGGTGGAGTTGGAGCGTGTTGAGCTTCTGGTAGCCCATCCACTGGATGTACGAGCGGATGAACTCGGGGGTGAAGTAGCGCCGTCCGACGTCGAGCATCAGCCCGCGCAGGGCGTAGTTCGGGTAGTCCACGACGGATCCGACCGGGAGGCTGCGGTGGTCCGCGGAGCCGGCGAGCAGCTGGAGCAGGGTCCGGGTGCCCTCGACGGCGCCCTGCTGCGCCGCCCCGGTGACGGTGACCAGTCCGCGGTCGGTGTCGATCCGGTAGGCCTCGGCCCTGAGCCGGGGCAGGGCCGCCCCGAAGTCCGCGTCCGGGTCGACCTGGATGACGATGTCACCGTCACCGCCGGCATCCACCACGGGATCGATCTGATGGTTCGTCATCTCAGCCGCTTCACCGGTGAATTGCCCTACCAGGTGGCGAAGTTCGGGGGAGGAGTCGACGGGGGTGGCGACCCGGGGGTGGTCGGCCAGCACCACCCGCCCCTTGCCGCCCGTCCATTGCTGAACGGCGGGGACGACGGCGGGCGCCGCGTTCACCGGGACGGGATCAGCGGCGGCAGTGGACGCCGTGGGGAGCAGCAGGGCGAGCGCGGAGACCAGTGGCAGGCAGACCGGTCTTCCGACGAGGAGAAGGGCTTTGAGCCGCATGGGGGTGACCTCGGGTGGGGTGGGGGGCGTGCACGGCGCGCGGGTGTGAGCCTCCGGCCGCCGGGTGGCACGATGTGCCGCCATGATGAGGTGCCCCGGCCGGGCCGCCAAGAGAGGTCTGGACCATTCGCTGAGATTTCGCGGTGCAGAACCGCCGGAACCGCCCGGATCGGGTGAGAGCGGACGACGGGACGGCTCCGGACTCCGGACCGAACACGAAGAGGCCTCCGCCAGGTCAACTGCCTGGCGGAGGCCTGTTCATGGACGAAGTGCCGGGTGGTCGATCCTCCCCGCGTACGGGTCCGATCAGGAACGGCGTCGGCTGAGCCGCAGGGCCCCCACGCCGGCGGCGAGGAACGCGGCGGAGAGGCCGAGGAGGACCGGGGTCTTCGGGGCGCCGGTCTGGGCCAGCTCGCCGTGGTGGTGGTTGTAGTGGTGCTGCTCGCCGCCGCCGTGGTGGGCCGGCGTGTGCGGGTGCGACGGCACCTCCTTGGCGACGAGCTTGATCTTGTTCAGGTTGTACGCGGACTGCTGGTTGGCCTGGCTCTGGTGGTTGAAGAGGTTGTTGGCCTGCGAGGCCGACTGGTTGTTGAGCGCGGAGTTCTGGGCACTGTTGTGCGCGGAGTTGTTCGAATTGCTGGTGGCGCTGTTGTTGGCGCTGTTGTTCAGATTGTTGGCCACGGTGTTCTGCACGACGACGGTCACGGCGACGTGCTGGTCCTGGCCCTGGTTCTGCTGGGCGTTCTGGTCCTGACCCTGGCCCTGGTTCTGGCCTTGGTTCTGGTCCTGGCCCTGACCCTGGTTCTGCTGGCCGTTCTGGCCCTGGTTCTGCTCCGAGCTGCCGTGTTCCCCGTGCCCGTGCTCGCCGTGTTCCCCGTGTTCCCCGTGCTCGCCGTGTTCCCCGTGTTCCCCGTGCTCGCCGTGCTCGCCGTGCTCGCCGTGCTCGCCGTGCTCGCCGTGCTCGCCGTGTTCCCCGTGCTCGCCGTGTTCCCCGTGCTCGCCGTGTTCCCCGTGCTCGCCGTGCTCGCCGTGCTCGCCGTGCGGGGGAGCGCCGGGAGTCTCGGGCACGCAGATGCAGTCGGAGCCGCCGGGGCCGGGAACGTGGCCGTGGGTCTCGTGGCCGGGGGCCTGGTCGCAGGGCTTGCCGCCGTTGTCCCAGGCGCCTTCGGACAGGGCCGAATCCGGGGCCTTTTCCATCGGCTGGCCCTGCGCGCCGGGCCTGGTCGAGTCGTCCGGTTGCGCCGAACCCGGCGCCTGGCCGTCGAGCACGAGTCCCTCGGGCGTGATCCCCTCGGGGGCGATGCCCTCGGGCTCGGTGCCTTCGCCGGCGTCGGCGCGGTGGGCCGGGCGGACGACCTGCATCGACTGGAGGTCGCCGTTACTCCCGCTGCTCCAGGTGCCGTCCGATGGGACACCGCTCTCCTGGGCGAGCCGCAGCATGCTGTCGACCCATTCGCCCTGGGCCTGCGACGAGTCGACGGTCACGCTGTGGTCGATGGCGGGGGAGGCGTGGGCCACACCGCCGGCGCCCCAGAGGAGGGCGGACGACGTCAGGCCCGACAGGACCAGGGTGGTGATTCGAGTTCGCATGACGCTCCTGGATGATCCGCAAAACGGATCTTCTGAATACGCGCTTCTACCATCGGGAGGCGAAATGCGCCGCCGCGAGTTAACCGGCCTGGCCCAATGAATTGCTGAGAACGGGGGACTGCCGCCCGCGCTCCGCGCACCACCGCCCGCGCCGGCGCCCCGTCGCCGTCCCGGCCACGGATGCCCACCGTGACCGCACGGGCCCCGACGGTGACATGCGGGGATCGTGATTTGCCCTGAACATCCCTTACATGAGGATCTCAATCCCGGCAGCAGTCCTCGCCGGCTGCACCGCCACCCTGCTCTTCCAGCCCCCGGCCGTCGCTACGGACAGCTCGGTCGACCCGGCGCCGCGTACCTCCGCCGGAGGCGGCTCGGTCACCTCGGTGGCCCTCACCTCCGGCGGAGCCGTCGCGCCCCGGGCCACCCGCGCGTTCGACCTCCTCGGCGTGGTCTGGGACGGCCCCCCGACCGCCCTGGCCGGCGGCTCCGTACGAGTCCGCACCCGCGATGCCGCCACCGGCCGCTGGGGTGACTGGCACACCTTGGAGACCGGTGCCGACGGGCCCGACTCCGCCCAGCGCGGTTCCACCGCCCCGCTGTGGGTCGGACACAGCAACGGCGTCGCGGTCGACGTGCACCCCGGTCCGGCCGGTCTCCCGCGCGGACTGCGGGTCGACCTGGTCGACCCCGGCCAGGGAGCCGCGGCCGCCGATGACCAGCCCCTCACCGAACACGCGGCCGGGCCCGAGGCCCCCACGGCTCCGCGCCCCGGCATCGTCACCCGGAAGGGCTGGGGTGCGGACGAGTCCATCCGCGAAGCGGGCTTCGTGTACACCGGCTCGGCCCGGGTGGCCTTCGTCCACCACACCGACACCGCCACCGACTACGCCTGCTCCGACGCGCCCAAGGTGATCAGGAGCATCTACCTGTTCCACGTGCAGACCAACAAGTGGCGGGACATCGGCTACAACTTCCTGGTCGACCGCTGCGGCACCATCTACGAGGGCCGGGCCGGCGGCGTCAACCAGCCCGTGCTCGGTGCCCACACCCTCGGCTTCAACACCAACTCCTCCGGCATTGCTGCCATCGGGACGTTCAGCAAGGACGATCCGCCGCAGGAACTGCAGGACGGCATTGCCAAGATCGCCGCCTGGAAGCTCGACCTCGGCGGGTGGAAGGCCGACGGATCGGCCCAGCTCACCTCCGGCTCGGACGGCAGCCTCTACCCCAAGGGCACCGTCGTCGACTTCGCCTCCATCTCCGGCCACCGCGACGGCTTCGCCACCGAATGCCCCGGTGACGCCCTGTACCAGCGACTCCCCGACATCCGCGACACGGCGGCCCGCCTCCAGGGCTGACGAGCCGGCGGCCCGTCGACGCGGCTACCCGTCGGCGGACCGTACCCGTTCCACCAGGAGGACCACGGCGGCACCGTCCGACTCCCTCCCGGTGAAGGCCGTCAGATCCGCACACAGCAGGTCCGCGCGCTCCTCCGTCCCGCCCGCCCGCCACCCGCCTGTTCCGGTGAGTCGCGCCAGGCGTTCCGCGAGCGGGGGCCCGCGCCCCCGCATCCCCGGGCCTCGGCGACACCGTCGGAGCACACCACCAGGGTCTGCCCCAGGACGAAGGGCTCCTGACGCAAGAGCGGCTCGCCCAGGGCCAGTTCGGCCAGGCCCACGGGCGGGCCCGGCTCGCACGCCACGGTCCGCACGCCGTCGTCGTGGGCGACCAGCGGCAACGGCGCATGCCTGTACGACAGGAGCAGCACCTCCGCCGCGCCGGAGAACTCCGCGAACACGGCCGTCACGAGCACACCGGCCGCCACCGCCCCGGACACGCACGACTCCGCCCTGGCCGCCCCCCCGGCCAGGGACGGCTCGTACTGTGCGGCCTCCCGGATCTCCCCGGCCACCCTGGCGATCACCCGCACCGCCGCCGGCCGGCCGCCACCCCGGACATCGCCCATCACCATCCGGACCCCGAACGGCGTCTCCAGCACCTCGCACAGCACGCCCCGGTCCTGGCCGGGCTCGGCCGTCGACACCCGCCGAACCGTCACGGCCAGGTCCCCCACCCGGCCGGGCGGTCGGAGCACCCCGCGCCGCACCGGACCCACCGTCGGCCCCGGCGCCCGGCGGCGTGCCCTGCGCAGCCGGGCGACGCCCCCGAGGACCACGACGGCCGCCAGGCAGCTGACCGCCGTGCCCGTGAGCAGCCGTCCGCAACCGGCGGCGAGGTCCCGCCGCGGCTCCAGCACCGTCCGCACGGCGATCGATGCCAGATGGAGGACGAAGGCCGCCCACGGGACGGCCTGGAGCACCGATGACTCCAGGGCGGGCGCGAAAATCGCGAGGGCGGCGGAATGCGCCGACCTGCTGAGCAAATCCGTTCCCGCGAGTACCCCGAGCGCCGACACCGTCAGCACCAGGCCGCGTGTGGAGAAAGTCGGAGTCGACATGCCGCGACCTTAGAGGAACGGCGGATCCGATCGCTCCCCGCGCGCATTCGACACCCGGAGTGCGGCCGACCTCACGATCGCCTCGGACGCATCGGACGCCTTGGACAAAGGGTTCTGAGGGTGAGGAAGACATTCTCGGGGATATCGTCGATATGACTAGTATCATTTGCTGGGAATGCCCTCGAGCAGGCTCGGTGAGTCCGTCCGGAAAGGCCGCGTCGCGCTACCCTGTGTCAATATTTCCGACCCGACGGGAAAGCGCAGATGACCGCAGAGACATCATGGTTCGACGGCGCCGCGGGGATGCGCTGCGGAACGGCGGCGGAGCGGTGCCAGTACAAGAACCTCCCCCTGTGCGACCTCCCCCCGCTCGGTGTCGTCCGCCGCGCCCGGCTCGCCTTCGAGGACCTGCGCGAGAGCCGGAGCGGTCTTCCCGCACCCGGCCGGCCCTCCCGCTTCTCCGTGGGGGACTGGGTCCGGGTGAAGGACGAGGCGGCGGTGCGTGCCACCCTCGACGCCGAGGACCGGCATCGAGGGCTCTGGTTCACCCGTAGCCAATGGTCGTTCTGCGGTGGGGTCCACCGCGTCGAGCGCGTCGTGCGGCGCATGGTGGACGACCACTACCGCATGCGGCGCCTGGCGGACACCGTCACCCTGGCCGGCGCCACCTGTCACGGCGCCGACGGCACCCAGGGCTGCGGACTGGACTGCGCCCTGCTGTTCCGCGACGCATGGCTGGAGCCGGCCTCCGCGCCGCTCCCGCCCGCCCGGCCGGCCACGCGATGGGCCACCGTGCGGAGTCTCGCGGAGATCAGCGCGACCCTCGGGGCCGACGGCCGTCTGGACGGCGTGCCCTTCCAGCCCGGCATGGAACGCCACGTCGGCACCCGCCACGGAGCCTTCGAGCTGCGCCACCGGTCGCTCGCGTGGTGGCAACGGCCCGCCGGAGGAAGGTGGTTCATCCTCCGGGGCCTCCGCTGCGGCGGCGAGCCGGTGGCCAACGGCTGCGACCGCCAGTGCGCACTGCTCTGGCACGAGTCCTGGCTGCGGCTGGAGCCCGGCGCCGCCGATTCCTGATCGCGTCGCGAGCTCCGGCTCCGCGGACACCCGTGGGCCGTCAACTGTGCGTTGTCAGAAGTGAGTTGTCAGCGCTGCCAGCGGTCGCGCGCCAGCTTGGCGATCATGCGCAGCGGCCCGTCCCGGTCGCCGATGTAGGCACGGGGAATCGCGTACCGCCCGCCGTGGGCTCCGGGGCTGACCGCGCACCCGTAGCTGTAGCCGGCTCCCGCCACCGCCGCCACGGCAGCGGCGTCGAGCGAGCCGTAGGGGTAGCAGAACCCCGCGACCTCCTGCCCCGTGAGGTCTTCCAGCGCACGGCGGCTGCCGGTGACCTGGGCCGCCAGATCCCGGGCGCCGAGGCCCGCCAGGCGCTGGTGCGTCAATCCGTGCGAGCCGATCTCCAGTCCGGCGGCGACGACCTCACGGACCTGGAGTGCCGTCATCAGCGGTTTGCGCGGGCCCAGTTGGTCCCAGTCGTTGTACCCGCCCAGTCGGCCGGCCACCACGTAGACCGTCGCGGTGAAGCCGTACTCCACCAGTGCGGGCATGACCTCCTCGGTGAAGTCGCGGTACCCGTCGTCGAAACTGAGCCCGACCAACCCCCGCGCGGTGCCCTCCCGATGGCAGCGCAGCAGGGTTTCCACCGCCACCCCGCGCAGGCCCCACGAGGACAACCAGCGCAGCTGGCGACGAAAGCGCGCGGGGGAAACGGTGATCATATAGGGGTCGTCGCGTGCGATCGCCACGGAGTGGTACATCAGCGTCCACGGAAAATGCCCCGCCATTGTGCCGGTCGCCTGACCTGGAATGCTGCGTGGTCGGATGAATCGCACGTTCTGCTCCAGCTCCTGGGCGGCACCGCGTGTATCGGATGGAGTTCAAGGAAAATGAGATTCTGACAGCGATGGACCGGCTGTCCATCCGCGCCCGGCCAACCCGGAGCTTTTCACCCGAATGGCAGACCGGCCGGGGCGCTGTCGACCGCTGGGAGGCAGGGGCCCCCGGAGCTGTGGGGTGTGTCCTGCCCCGGGCCTGTCCGCGGGGGGTGCGGGCAGGCCCGGGGTTGGTGGGCGGTGGGGGCGGGTCAGGTGCGGGTGGCGGTGAGGAGGTGGTAGTCGAGGAGGCCGTGGCGCCAGGCGGGGAGGAAGTTGCGGGTCCAGTGGTCGTTGGGGACGGTGTCGGCGAGGTAGCGGTCGAGGCCGGGCCAGACGTCGGGGCCGATGGACTCGGTGCCGACGTCGGTGAAGCCGGCGTCGGTGAGGTCGCCGGTGAAGCCGTCGAGGGTGTGGGCGACGTCGAGTCCGTCGGCGAAGCTGGCGAGGAGGATCTTGAGGCGTTCGGCGATCTCGGGGCCGGGGGCGGCGAAGAAGGTGGTGACGACCAGACGGCCGCCGGGGCGCAGGACCCGGGCGGCTTCGCGGGCGAAACCGCCGAGTTCGCGGAAGTGCTGGGCGGCCTCGACGGAGTAGACGCCGTCCAGGGTGGCGTCGGCGAAGGGGAGTTGGGCGGCGGAGCCGAGGGTGTAGGCGAGCCGGTCGGGGTAGGTGGCCAGGGCGCGGGCGTTGACGGCGCGGGCGCGTTCGATCTGGTCGGGGTGGATGTCGACACCGGTGACGGAGGCGAAGCGGAACTCCCGTAGCGCGAGCGCCGTACCGAGGCCGCGGCCGCAGCCGACCTCCGCCAGGCGCAGCTGTCCGCGTGGCTCCGGGAAGGCGTTCAGCACCCGGCGGTAGAGCTGCTCCTGGCTGTGCACCCGGTCCTCGGCGGACGGGGCGGTCAGGTCGATGCCGTGCCAGTCACCGAAGTTGATGAATCCGCCCGCGAAGGACGGCGCGGTGCTGAGGTCGTCGGCACCGTAGGTGCGGCGCACTGTCGGGGGGATGTGGTTGTGGTCCATGGGCCGTCGGGTCTCCTGCTCGTGGGCGCCCGGCGGTCGGGCGCGCCGAGGTACGTACCCAAACCTGTGGTGGTCCGAACACGGTACGTGACGGGGCGGGTTCGGGGTTGACGGGGCGTGGAAACCCGGTGTCCGACGGGGGTGCGGGTTCGCTACAGTCCGCCGGTGGCCGACCGGACCGGCCCGATCCACCGGACACGCCCCAGGGCCAGAGCACGAGGAGCACGACCCCGCATGAGCACCGACGACCGACCCGTACCCTCGTTGACCGGTGGCGAGCGCCAGATGCTGCGCGAGTTCCTGGACTTCCACCGGGCGACCCTCGCCATGAAGTGCGAGGGCCTGACCGACGAACAGCTGCGGCAGCGCTCCAGTCCGCCGTCCGAGCTGAGCCTGCTCGGGCTGGTGCGGCACATGGCCGAGGTGGAGCGTACCTGGTTCCGCCGGGTGATCGACGGCGAGGACGTCCCGCTGGTCTGGTCCCCCGACGGGGACTACCAGGTGGCCTACGACCCGACCGGGGCCACCCGTGCCGAGGCCTTCGCCGCCTGGCGGGCCGAGGTCGAGCACTCGCGCCGGATCGAGCTGGCGGCGCCCTCGCTGGACGTCACCGGCTACCAGGCGCGGTGGGGGGCCGAGGTGTCGCTGCGGCTGGTGATGCTGCACCTGATCCACGAGTACGCCCGGCACAACGGGCACGCGGACTTCCTGCGGGAGGCCATCGACGGCACGGTCGGGGCGTAGGCCCTGGGGGCGTAGGGGCCTGGGGCCGGGGTGGCGGGCTACCAGCCGAGCAGGTGGGTGCGGGCGGTGAGGGCCGCCAGCACCGACTTGGCGGTGGTCTCCGGCGTGAGGTCGGTGGTGTCCAGCTCGTGCGGGGTGGCGGGGGCCGCGCCGGTGAGGACGACGTAGTGCAGGGCCGCGCCGGTGGTGCGGCTCTCGCGGCGGAAGGTGTCCAGGGCCGCCGGGGCGTCGGCGCATTCGACGACGACCTGGTAGCCGCCGGTGGCGTAGGCGAAGGCGGCCTGGGCGGTGGCCGCGAGCGCGGTGGCCTGCTGCCGGTCGGCCCCGGGCAGCTGCGGCGGGACCTGGCCGTTGCGGATGACCCGGAGGAAGTCGTCCGTCCGCAGGTGGACGCTCGGGCGCAGCTCCTGGACGAGCAGCCCCGCGACCGGGCTGCCGCCCCCTGCTCCACCGGCGGCCCCGGCGGGATCGGCGGCCCCGGCGGGGTCGACGAGGACGAGGACGCCTCCGGCGCCCCGGCCGCCCCCGAGCTCCGGCCCACCTACGGTCGTACGGTTCACAGCTGCTGATCCCTTCGCGGGCCGGGGACGGGACGGGTACGGACGGGCAGCCGGGGCGAGACGGTGGGCGTGCGGAGGAGCCGGTCGCCCCGGATACGGACAGCCGACCGCCTCGTCCCTACGACTGATGCGTTTCGGGGATCAACCTAGTCCAAACGGGTGCCCCGAGTCGTCCCCCTCCCGGCCGGTGGGCGGGTCGCCGGACCCGTTCAGCGCTCCTCGGCGCGCAGCACGATCGGGTTGGTGAGGGCCGCCATCGGCCCCCACGGCAGGTCCGGACCCATCGCGTTGCCCTTGCCGGGCGTCCCGTCCGCCCTCGGGTGGCGGACCTCGGCGCGGACGTAGGCGGCCAGCGAGGCCGTGGTGCGCCAGACGACCGTGCCGGAGCCGTCGGCGGGCAGCGACTCCTGGTGCAGCTGCCCCTCGTCGGTGATCAGCCGGACGGTGCCGCCGGGCACGCCGGAGACGGCGAGCCGGACGTCCACCGGGGCGTCGGCCGGGACGGTCAGCTCCTCACCGATGGCCGCCCGGCGGCCGTGGCCGGTGGCGGTGAGGTCGAGCCGGACGGCGGCGGACTCGGCCAGCCAGCTGCGCCCGGCGCGCAGCCCGTCGAGGACGGCGTCGCGGGTGAGGTCCTCGGCGAGGACGACGTTGTGCGGCAGGCCGATGACCTGGGGCGCGCTGTGGGCGTCGCTGTTGCCCATCGCGGGCCGCCAGGAGCGGCCGCCCCGCAGGGCCACCGCGAGCTCGGAGTCCCAGGTGTCGACGGCCGACTCGTCGTCGTAGGTCCACGGCCCGTTCCACACCTCGACGGCGTCGGCCTGCTCGTAGCCGAACTTCCACTGGCAGGCGACGTACGGGCAGTACGGGTGCGCGGGCACCACCAGGCCGCCGGAGCGGTGGACCTGGCGGACGAAGCGCGGGAACTCCTCGTCGCGCGAGCGGTAGCGCCAGTCGACGAACTGGCCGGCCTCCAGGCCCAGGGCCAGCCAGTGGCCGTTGCGGGTGGTGACCTCCTCGCCGGGCACGATCAGCAGGTCCGGGCCGGCCAGCGGACCCCAGACGGCGTGCGAGGAGCTGGTGTTGTGGTCGGTGGAGACGATGAAGTCCAGGCCCGCGGCGCGGGCCCCGGCGGCCACCTCCTCGGGCAGGCGGCGGCCGTCGGAGTGCACGGTGTGCAGGTGGCAGTCGCCCCGGTACCAGGCCCGGCCGCGGCCGCGGGCCCGCTCCGGCGGGTAGTGCGGGGTGAACTCCGGCCCCGGCTCGCCGAACCGGAGGGTCACCTCGACGTGGTACTCCAGGCCCTGCGGGGCGACCTGGTACGGGCCCAGGACGAGGTGCCAGGTGCCCGGGTTGATCGGGCCGGGGAGGTAGCCGGGGGTGGCGGAGCCGCGGGCGAGCGCGAACTCGGTGCGGAAGCCGCCGGACCAGCCGCGGAAGCCGTCGCCGCCGAGGTCGGTGCCGCGCTCGTCGAAGATGCCGATGTCGCAGGAGTTGCCGGGGGTGCCGGCCGGGACCGGCGGCTTGTCGTAGCCGTAGGAGACGGCGATCTCGCGGACGCCCTCGGGGACTTCGAGCGGGAGGTAGACGAAGTCGGGGCAGCCGGTGGGGAGGTGGCCGGTGAGGGTGAGGGTGCGGTCGGTCCGGTCCGCGTCCTGGTTCGTGTCGCGGTTCGGGGCGGCCGAGGCGGTGCCCGCGGCACCGGTCGTGGCGGCCAGGCCGAGGGCGGTGGCGGCGCCGGTGGCGAGGCCGGTGCGGAGCAGGTCGCGGCGGGCGGGGTGCGGGGGAGCGGCGGGGTGCGCGGGCCGGGCGGGGGGTGTCGGGTCGGCGGGAGGTGTGGGGTCGGCGGGCATCGGGGCCTCCGGGCTGGGGTGGGCTGGTCCGTCCGTTCGCCTACCCCCGGGGGTGAACCCGGGGTGAGGCGGGACCCACCGGGGTGGGGCGGGCCGGTGAAAGAGGGGCCCGGCCAGGGCGGGGCGAGTTGCGGGGAGTGACGGATGACCGGTTCATAGTCATGTGGTGGTTCGTACGGAAGGTGACGACGGGGCGGTCGGGAGGCAGGCGTGGCACTGAGTCGGCGGACGCTGCTGGCGGCGGTGGTGGGCGGCGGTGCGCTGGCGGGGTGCGGGTCGGGGCGCGGCGCGGAGGGGGGCAGGGCGGCCGTCGGCTCGACGGGGACTCCGGCGGGGACCTCTTCGCCGAGTCCTTCGGCGACCTCTACGCCGAGCCCTTCGGCGGCGCCCTCGGGGAGTCCCGCGGGCACGGCGTCGGCCGCACCCTCCGCTGCCGCGACCCCCCGGGAGCCGGGCCGGGCCGAGCTGGTCCAGCGCTACGCGGCCGTGGCGCCGACCGCCTGGGGCCTGGACCTCCCCGGGGTGGTCACCGGGCTGCCGGAGGGTCAGCAGGCCACGGCGCTCACCTTCGACGCCTGCGGGGGGCCCGGCGGGAGCCGCTACGACGCCGAGCTGATCGACTTCCTGCGCGCCCACGAGGTCCCGGCCACGCTGTTCCTGAACGCCCGCTGGATCGACGCCAATCCGCGCACCTTCGAACAGCTCGCCGCCGACCCGCTGTTCGAGATCGGCAACCACGGCACCGTGCACCGCCCGCTCTCCGTGACCGGCCGTTCGGCCGAGGGGATCGCCGGCACGGGCGGGGTCGGCGAGGTGTACGACGAGGTGGCGGGCAACGCCCACAAGCTGACCGAGCTGCTCGGGCACCCGCCGCGGTTCTTCCGCTCCGGCACCGCGTACTACGACGACGTCGCCGTCCGGGTGGTCGCCGACCTGGGCGAACGGATCGCCGGGTTCACCGTGAACGCTGACGGCGGGGCGACCCTCCCGGCCGCTGAGGTGCGGCAGGAGGTGGCGTCGGCGCCGCCGGGGGCGATCGTCATCGGGCACATGAACCAGCCCGGCCACGGCACCGCCCGCGGGGTGGCGGCGGCGCTGCCGGGGCTGCTGGCGGCGGGGCGGAGGTTCGTCCGGTTGTCCGACGTGCTGTGAGCCCGAGGGTCAGGCCAGGCGGAGGCCGCCCGGGTGCTGCTCCTCGATGATGTCGACCAGCCAGTCGAAGACCGTCGGGCCCTTGCCCGCCCGGGCGGCGGCCAGCTCGGCCGCGACCTGCGCGCGGTTGGTGGGGTGGACCCGGGGGAGCTGCCGCTCCAGCTGGCGGGCTGTCTCCGGGTAGCCGAGGGCGCGGCGGGAGGCCTCGTGGTCGCGCCACTCGATGACGTAGTCGTCGTCGTCCGGCGTGCCGAAGCCGCCGCTGAGGCAGTCGGCGAAGGCGTCCAGGTTGCGGCCGAAGTAGCCGTCGGCGCCGATCTTCCGACCGACCTCCGCCCAGAAGTCCTCCAGGTTGCCGATCTTCCCGCCGTCGAGCACATAGGTCACCGTCACGGGGACGAGGATATGCCCGGGCGGCGAACCGCCGGGTGGCGGCCGGTTACGGGTGGACGGCGATCGCGGTGGCGAGCAGGCCGTCGCGCACCGCCCAGCGGCCCTCGAAGCCGTCCAGGCGGCGGCCGCCGACCACCGGGCCGGGGACCAGCAGCCGGGCGGTGAAGGTGCCGTCGGGGGAGAGGTCGAGCTCGGCCTCGTGGAAGTCCAGCCACAGCCGGGTGAGCGGGAACCAGGCCTTGTAGACCGACTCCTTGGCGCTGAACAGGATGCGGTCCCACGGCGTGTCCGGGTGTTCGGCGGCGAGCTTCGCCAGCCGTTCCTGCTCGACCGGCAGGGCGACGGAGTCCAGCACGCCCTCGGGGAGCGGCAGTGCCGGCTCGGCGTCGATGCCCACCGAGGCCAGGGTGCCGGCCCGGGTGACGGCGGCCGCGCGGAAGCCGTCGCAGTGGGTGAGGCTGCCGATCACGCCGTCCGGCCAGCTCGGCGCCCCGCGCAGGCCCGGGACGAGCGGGCGGTACGGGACGCCGAGGCGGGCCAGCGCGGTGCGGGCGCAGTGGCGGACGGTGGTGAACTCGCGGCGGCGCTTGTCCACGGCGCGGGCGACGGCGGCCTCCTCGGCGGGCTCCAGCCGGGCCTCGGGCGGGTCGTCGTAGGCCACCTCGGTCACCACGACGTCCGGCAGCAGGTCCCCGATCATGCGTTCCCCCCTGGGTCGGCGAGCGCGGGCGGCGGGCCGCGCGGAGCGAGCCTAACGCGGGCGGGCGGGCCCGGTCCGTGATCTTCGGCAAATCGGGGCCGCTCGCGCAGCGGCGGTCATTGGAAGGCCGTCACTGGGGGGGCGGTCACTCGAAGGCGGCCGCCGCCTCGCGCAGGGCCCGGGCGACCGTCTCCGGTCGTACGGCGGTGAAGGAGCGGAGGGAGATCAGCCGGGAGGAGCGGTAGCGTTCCAGCTCGGGGGTGCCGGGCAGCAGGGTGACCGGGCGGCGGGGTGGCGGTCCGATGGCGGGAGTGCGGCTGTCGGGGTCGGGTGCTGCCCGGGTGCGGGGCGGTGGTGACCGCCCGTCACTGTCCGAGCAGGTGGGCGAAGTCCAGTCCGAGGCTGCCGAGGACGGGCAGTGCGCCGAGGTCGGTCACGCCGCCGACCGGGATGCTGTAGCCCTGGTTCACCTCGCGGGTCGCGGGTGCGGCGGCGGGCGAGGGGGCGGCGAGGGCCGGTGCGGCGAGGGCCGGGGTCAGGGCGGCGCCGAGGAGCAGGGCGGCGAGGGCGGTGCGCATGGGGGCGGGCCTCCGGGGCGGGCGGTCGTGACGGCCTGTCAACACCCTGTGTGGTGGAGCGGTCACGCATCTTCGCCCCTTCGGCCGCATTGGTAAAGATCCTTGCCTTGTGTTCATGGCAACACCGGGGAGGTCTGGACCATGCCGAGGACGGGCGCATACGTTCCTTTCACCGGGTGGGCATCGGATCGTCGGATCGGTCGCCGAACTGCACTGTGGCCTCGGTGACTTCTTGCTGTCATGCCCATGACCTTTCCCGGGATCGTCGAACCGGAGGGAACGAACCATGCGCGCCATCGGCAAGAACCTCAGGATCCTCGCGGGCGCCCCGCTCGCCGCCGCCGCCCTCATCGCCCTGACGGCCGGCTCCGCCAGCGCCGCGATACCGATCAACAAGCCGATGACCGGCAAGGCCACGTACTACACCGACGCGGGCTACGGCGCCTGCGGCACCCAGATCAACGCCTCCAACCAGATGCTGGTCGCCGTCTCGCACACCTGGTGGACCACCGCGAACCCCAACAACGACCCGGTGTGCAAGGGCATCTCGGTCAAGGTCACGTACCAGGGCAAGCCATCACCGTCCCGGTGAAGGACCAGTGTCCGTCCTGCGACTCCACTCACATCGACCTCAGCCAGCCCGCCTTCGCCAAGCTGGCCCCGCTCGACAAGGGCGTGATCAGCGGCCTCACCTGGCAGTTCGTCAAGGCCGGGCTGAACGGCAGGACCGTCGAGCTGTCCGAGCCCGTCACCGGCTCGACCATCGGCTGACGGCCGCCCACCCCGCCGGGCCCACCTCGGCCGCTCGCGCGCGTGCCCACGGGCTCGTGCGCGTGCGTACGGGGGTGGGCCCGGCGGTCTCAACTGCCAGGCGGGGAAGCCGCTGTGGCGCCGAGCCGTGGGGCCATGGCGAGCAGCAGCTGGACCGCCGGGGAGGCCGTCCGGGGGTTGTGGGCCAGGCCCAGTGAGACCGTCGGCGCCGGGCGGGCCAGGCGGCGCAGGCTGACACCGGGGATCCGGAAGACCCGGGCCCGGCCCTCCGGGATCGGCGCGATGCCGTGGCCCGCCGCCACCGCGAGCAGCAGCTGCTCGTCGTCCGGCTCCTCGCGGACGATCCGGGGCGGCCGGTCGGGCCAGAGCTGGCCGGTGATCGACGCGTGCATCCCGGGCCCGTTGTCGCGCGGCCACAGCACCACCGGCTCGTCCCGGATCGCGCCCCGGTCGAGCCGGCCGCGGCCCCGGGCGAGCGGGTGGCCGCTCGGCACCGCGAGCAGCAGTTCCTCCTCGGCGATGACCCGGCAGGCCAGCTCGGGGACGTCCAGCGGCGGACGGACGAAGGCCGCGTCCAGCCGCCCGGCGAGCAGCTCGTCGACGTTGAGGGCGGTCCAGCCGGTCTGCAGGGCGACGTCCACCCGGGGGTAGCGACTGCGGAACTCGCCCATCAGGGTGTCCGAGACGCCGCCGCGGGCCGAGCGGGTGTACGCCACCCGCAGGCTGCCCTGCTGCCCCCGGGCCACCGCCGCGATCCGCCGGTCGGCCTCGGCCACCCGGTGCAGCAGCTGCCGGGCCTCCTCGGCGACCGCGCCGCCGATCGGGGTCAACGTGCAGCCCCTGCTGGTGCGTTCGACCAGCTGCACGCCGAGCTGCCGCTCCAGTGCCTTGATCTGCTGGCTCAGTGCGGGCTGGGCCACCCGCAGTCGGCGGGCGGCCCGGGTGAAGTTCAACTCCTCGGCCAGGACCGCGAAGTAACGCATGCGACGGAGGTCCACCGGGCGATGATAGGCCCGCCGCGGTGGACCGGCGCCGGGCCCGCGCACCGCCCACCGGCGGCGATAAGGGCGCCTTATCGCCGGAGGACGCAACCGGTCTTGGACGCCTCGCCGCCCGCCCCGCTTTCCTGGAGTCCGGACGCCGCGGCCGGATCGGCCGGCGGGGAGTCGGTGGGAGGGGGGGGCACCGTGGGTGTGGGTGTTGGTACGGGTGTTGGTACGGGCGTGGATGCGGATGCGGACCTGGGCGTGGGCCTGGACGTGGTCGTGATCGGCAGCGGGATCATCGGGCTCACCACGGCCCTGCGCCTCCAGGAGCGGGGCCTGCGGGTCGGGGTGGTGACGGCGGACGGGCTGCTGTCCACGGTCTCGGCCGTGGCCGCAGCCGTCTGGTACCCGGTGGGTGTGGAGGCGGGCGGGCAGGTGGCCGCCTGGTCGGCCGCCACCTACGCCGAACTCGCCCGGCAGGCCCGGGCCGGCGTGCCCGGCGTCGTCCTGCGCGACACCTGGATGCCCGCGCTCCGGCATCAGGACGGCGGCACCCCCTGGTGGGGCGCCGGCGTCCCCGACCTGCGCCGACTGGAGCCGGCCGACCTCGCCCCGGCCTACGCGGACGGCTGGCGGTTCACCGCCCCCACGGTCGAGATGCCGCGCTACCTGCCCTGGCTGCTCGGCCGCTTCCGCGAGGGCGGCGGCAAGGTGCTCCACCGGCGGCTCGACACCCTCCGGCAGGCCGGCGCCTGGGCGCCCGTGGTGGTCAACGCGGCCGGCCTCGGCGCCCGGCTGCTGTGCGGCGACGACGCGGTGCGGCCGGTGCGGGGACAGCTCGCCCTGGTGCGCAACCCCGGTCTGCGGGCCTCGCTGCGGATCCAGGACGAACCGGCCGGGTACACCTACGTCCACCCGCGCAGCCGGGACGTCGTCCTCGGCGGCACCTTCGAGGAGGGCAGCTGGGACCTCCGCGGCGACCGGGCGGCGGCCGAGGCGATCCTGGCCCGGTGCGCGGTGCACGTCCCCGAGCTGCGCGGAGCCGAACTCATCGGCTGCCCGGTCGGCCTGCGGCCCGACCGCAGGGGCGGGGTGCGGCTGGCGGTCGAGGAGTCGGCCGATGGGGAAGCGGTGGGCGGGGAGGCGGCGGCCGGGCTCCGGATCGTGCACAACTACGGGCACGGCGGCGCGGGCGTGACACTGAGCTGGGGGTGTGCGGACGCGGTGGTGGAGCTGGTCGGGGCGGGTGCCCGGATCCGATGATTCGTCCTGCGGGGTGCGGCCGTCGGTGACTAGAATCCCGGTCCGTCGTGCGGTCGTTCCGCCCCGAAATCCATTCCTGCGGAGGAGTCTTGGCCTCGATCACCCTCGACGCCGAGCGCCGCGTCCGCGCCGACGCCGGACGCGTCCGGATCGCCGCCGTCGACGCGCTGCGCTCGCTCGGCTTCCAGGTCACCTCGGAGCAGGCCACCGTGGTGGAGGCCCGGCGCGGCTCGGTCGTGCGCTCCGCCATGCTGCTGCCCGACGAAGTCCCGCTCGCGGCGCGGCTCCAGTTCGCCGCCGCTGCCGCGGCCGACGGGAACGGCACCACGGTTGCGGTGCACCTCACCGACCGGGCCGTCTCGGTGGTCGCCCTCGGTGTGCAGTCCCCGTACGTGACGGCGTACCAGAACGCGCTGTTCGCCCTCGACCGGGCGCTGACCGCCCTCGACCCCGAGGCGGCGACGGACTTCCCGCAGCCCCGCTGGTGGACCAGCGCACCCCAGGCCGAGACGCTGGCCCGGCACCACCAGACCGGGCAACGGGTGGTCGGCGGGGTCACCGCCATGATCAACGACCGGCTCTCCGGCACCCCCCGGCGCACCGGGCCCTCGCTCTGGAGCGGGGTGCAGGGCGCCGTCTTCCACTCCCGCGCGGGCGTACTCGGCCTGGACCACTCCGCCCTGGCCGCCCTGCTGGCGATACCGGTGATGATGAGCAGCCGGCCGGACGGCGTACCGGAACAACTCGGCGCCGGAGTAGCCCGGTTGGCCGCCGAGGTGGAGGGCTGCCTGGCGGCGGTCGGGTTCGGTGTGGTGGACGTGCGGATCGGCAGCGAACAGCGCCCCGTCTTCGAGTTCCTGTACCGCCAGTTCGGCATCCGCTCCCAGTTGCCGGTCCGCACCCTGTGCACCTGCCGGGACTGCCGGCAGACCAAGGTGGTGAACCTGGACCTCCAGCGGATGCGGGAACGGCGGAGGCGGCTCAAGCTCATCACCACCGTCGTCCGGGCCGGCCACGGCAAGAACGGTGAGATCAACCCCTTCGCGATGATCGGGGCGTTCCTCCAACAGGGCAAGGTCGAGCCCGACTTCATCTGCTCGCGCTGCGAGAGCACGGCGGCCGACGAACACCCGGTGACCTTCTGCCCGGGCTGCGGGGACATGCGTACGGAGGGGGCGCTGATCAGCTGCGGCGAGTGCGGGTACGACTTCGAGGCGCTGGTGGCGGGGCTGGCGGTGTGGGGCGCGGCGCCGCCTCCGGTGCCGCCGGTGCCGCCGGTCGCGCCCCCGCCACCGGTGGCGCCGCCGCGCCCGGCCGTGCCGCCGATGCCGGCCGTGGCCCCGATGCCGGCGCCGCCCACGGAGCCGCCCGTTGCCCCGCCCGTTGCCCCGCCCGCCGCGTCGCCTGCTGTGCCGCCCGGCTTCGGCCCGCCGCCCGAGGGCTTCACCCCGCCGCCGCCCCCGACCTGCGGCATCTGCGGCGGCAGCTACCCCGTGTTGTGGTCCGTCCAGGTCCTGGACGGCGCCAACCCCCGTCCCCTCACCGTCTGCCGCACCTCCCCGCACTGCTCCCCGCCCTCGGTGATCGCCCCGGTGCGGATGCCGTCCTGAGGCGGGTGGTGCGACCCGCGTTCCGCGCAGGGCTGATACCGGGCCACGGCCGCCACCGAGTGCTCTCGGTGGCGGCCGTGGCGGTTCTCCGGGCAGGTGGGGATGCCGTCAGTGGGCGGTTCCGTGGGTCAGGAAGGGAGCGATCCTCGGCGTTCCGGTGCCGATCCCGTTGACGATGTCGCTGATGCTGCTGTAGTTGCGGCCGTCGATCCTGACGGTGGGGCGCTGGGAGTCACCGTTCTGCTCCCGGTAGACGAGGCGCGACAGCTCGTCCCAGCTGTTCTCCAGGCCGGCTCCGAAGGGGCCCAGGTTGTCGTAGCGCTGGGCGCCGTCCTGCTGTCCGCCGGTCTCGATCGAGGCGGCGATGCGGTTCTCGATCCAACCGAAACGGGCCGCCTCGGAGGTCGCTCCGATCATGGCGGCGAGTGGGGCGCGGGCTTGGTCCCGGGAGCCTTCGGAGACCCCGAAGAGCGTGCTGAGGAAGCCGTAGAAGGCCGCTCCGCTGTAGCGCTGGGCACCGCGGGCCTCGGGGCTGGCGAGGTCCGAGTAGTGGGAGGAGTACCGGAGGTTCTCGAGGAGGCCGTCCCGCGGGTAGGCGGCGGCGAACCGGGTGCTGAGGTACGTCGGAGCGTCGCTGAACCGCCAGTTCCGCCCCGAGGCGGTGAAGCCGTCGAGGTACAGGTTGTCGAGGCGCAGGTAGAGCGAGAGCCGGTGCGTGTTGATCGGGTCGCTGTAGTCGTTCACGCTGATCTCGATGTACCGCCCGGTGGCCGTGGTGGTCCGTGCCAGGCGGGGGCGATGCTGGTTCCGGAGAGCTCCCTGAGCTGCCTGATCATGCTCCGGTAGCTCGCCGCGGGACGGCTGCCCCCAGCGGCGAGTCCGGTGATGTCCCAGGTGACGACCGACCAGTAGTTGCTGGTGTCGGCCTTGGCGGTCGGGGCGGCCTTGAACTGGGCCACGGAGAACAGGGCGACGAGTGAGAGCAGGAGCGCCGTCAGGCGCTTCGAGCCGCCGAGGGAGCGGTTTGCTGCGGGCATGGACCAGGGGGCCTTTCTGGGCGTGCATGACATGGTGCTGCGGTGGTGCGTCGGGCAGGGCCTGACGCGTACGGCGATACATACTCCGTATGTACGGAACCATGGGCCGACGATGCCCGCGGGTTCAGCCGGTGGACAACGGCTTCGGAGGCCGGTTCCTGAATCTGCCGGTCCGGGTCGCGCTCGCGCCACAGGGCGAAGCAGTGGAACGCCGCCGAGGCCAGGCCGGCAGGCCATGGGGCGCTGCCGAACCGTCAAGAACGGGACTGGACGTCCGCTGGGACCCGGCCCCGGCGTGGTGGTACTGGGTTCACCAGGGATGCGGATACAAGATCCATAGCGGGCCCGTGTCGGGGTGCTCTAACGTCGAGCCATGACGATTCCACCCCGGTTGGGGCGCCTGGCGCGGCGGGCGCGGCGGGACACCGGCTTCCTGGCCACGGGTGTCCCGCTGCACCTGGCGCTGGTGCCCGTGTGGGCCTGGGGCGCGGCGACCATTGCCAGGACGGGGGACTGGGCGCTCGTGCTCCCGGTGTCCGTCGCCCTGGTCCTGAGCGGCGTCCCGGTGCTGACGATGGTTCAGCGGTACCGGCACCGGGCGCTGCTCGGGGTGGACATCCGTCGCCCGGCGCCCGTGCCGCAGCGGTGGTCGCCCGCCACGGCCCTGCGGTGGCTCGCCTCGCCGCGCGCCTGGCGCCAGGTCGGGTACCACCTGGTGCTGGGCCCGCCGGCGGCCCTGGCGGAGCTGTTGGTGCTGGTGGCGGCGGCGGTGGGTCTGGCGGGCGCCACCGGGTACGGCTGGGTGTGGGCGCTGCCGGTCGGGGCGCGGCGCGTATGGTTCGGCTGGGCGACGCTGATGCCGTGCTACACCGTGCTCGGCCTCCTGCTGCTGTCCCTCCTGCCCTGGCTCGCCGGGGTGGTGGCCCGGGCGGAGTCGCGCTCCGCCGCGGCGCTGCTCGGACCCAGCCGGGCCGATCGGCTCCAGGAGCGGGTCGCGTACCTGGCGACCAGCCGCACCGATCTGATCGAGGCGGTCGATGCCGAGCGCCGCCGGATCGAGCGCGACCTGCACGACGGCACCCAGCAGCGGCTGGTCTCGCTGGCGGTCAACCTGGGACTGGCCATGGCCACCAGCCCCGACCTGCCGGGCGAGACCCGTGCGATGCTGGCGGAAGCGCACCTGGAGGCGAAGGCGGCGATCGCCGAACTCGGCGATATGGTACGCGGGTTGCATCCGGCGGTGCTCGAGGACCGGGGCCTGGATGCGGCGTTGTCCGGACTGGCCGCCCGCGTTCCGCTGCCGGTGCGCCTGCGGGTCGAGCTGCCGGAACGGGCGGCGCCCGCCGTGGAGTCGGTTGCGTACTTCGTGATCTCCGAGGCGCTGGCGAACGTGACCAAGCACGCCGGCGCCTCGCGGGTCGAGGTGACGGTCCGACGGGTCGGGACGGTCCTGCGGTTGAACGTCACCGACGACGGGCTGGGCGGCGCCGACCCCTCCGGTGGTACGGGGTTGAGCGGGCTGGCCAAGCGGGTGGGCTCCGTCGACGGCGTCCTCCGGCTCAGCAGCCCCGTCGGGGGACCGACGACCGTGACGGTGGAGCTGCCGTGCGCGCGGTGATCGCCGAGGACTCGGTGCTGTTGCGGGTCGGCCTGGTCAAGGTACTGGAGATGGGCGGCTTCCAGGTCGTCGCCGAAGTCGGCGATGCGGAGGCGCTGTTGGCCGCCGTCGAGGAGCACCGGCCCGAACTCGCCCTGGTGGACGTCCGGATGCCGCCCACCTTCACCGACGAGGGCGTGCGGGCGGCCACGGCGATCCGCCGCAGCCGGCCGCGCACGGCGGTGGTCCTGCTCTCGCAGTACGTGGAGGAGCGGTACGCCGCTGACCTGTTGGCGAACAACACGAGCGGAGTGGGCTACCTGCTCAAGCAACGCGTGGCCGATGTCCACGACTTCGCGGCAGCGGTACGGCGGGTGGCCGAAGGGGGGACGGCGCTGGACCCCCAGGTCGTCGCCCAACTCCTGCTCCGCCGCGGCGACCCGCTGGCCGCCCTGACCCCGCGCGAGCGGGAGGTGCTGGCCCTGATGGCGGAGGGCCGGTCCAATGCTGGCATCGCCGAGGCGCTGACGGTCGGTGAGAGCGCGGTGGCCAAGCACATCAACAACATCCTCGCCAAACTCGACCTGCCGGTGGCCGATGCGGACCACCGCCGGGTGCTCGCCGTGCTGCGCTTCCTGGGCGCGTCCAGGGACTGAGCCCCGGGAGCGGGGGCGGGCCCCCTGGTGCGCGTCCAGTCCCGTCGTGGTCCTCGGGCACCCGTGCGGCCGCGCGCACGGTGGCGTCAGGCGTGGATCGGACGCAGCACCGCGTAGTACGCGAACGGCGGACCGTACAGCCGGGCGACCCGCAGCCCGGCTCCCTCCGCCAGGCTGATCAGCGAGGACGGCCGGATCTGGTGCCGGTCGAAGAACTCGCCGACCACCAACCGCCCGAACGGCTTCAACGTCCGGCGCAGCTCGGCCAGCGTGCGCGCCGGATCCGGGATCTCGCCCAGCGCCGTCACCAGGTAGGCCGCATCGAACGAGCCGTCCGCAAAAGGAAGTTCATGTGCGTCGGCGCAGGTCGGCACGATGGTGCCGACACCCTGCTCCTTGGCCCGGCGGCCCACGTGGTCGAGCATCTCCTGCTGGATGTCCACGATGTCCAGCTGCCCGTCCGGGCCCAGCTGCGGTGCGACGTGCAGCGACTGCAGGCCGGTTCCGGGGCCGATCTCCAGGATCCTCTCGCCCTCCCGGGCCTGCAGCACGTGGTCCAGACGCTTCAAGGTCAGGAACGGCAGTGGCAGGTCGAGCAGCCAGTGCTGGGAGTACGGGTACGGCGCGGAGTCGGTGAACCACCAGGTGGCGACGGCGGCGGCAGCGCCCGCGCCGATCAATGCTCGTGAATTCCTCATCATTCCTCCATAAATGTCCGACTAAGGCCATCGAGAGCAGTTCTGATGGTCCGTCAGGTGTGTTTGTGTGCAGTCGACTTGCGTCGGAGCGCCGACGCTGCGGACCGGACCGCAGGCGCGCCGATCACGTCACGAGCTGTTCCGCTCAGCGGCCCGGCCGAGGGAAGGTCCGGGTCGCGAGAACCGCGCAGGCCAGCGCCAGCGGCACCTCGGCGAAGGCCGCCATGAGCGCCGCCTGCGTGAAGTCCGAACCCGGGGCGGCCGTCATGGTGTCGAACCAGGCGTCGACCAGCAGCAGGGCCGAGGTCGCGGCGGAGGCCAGGCAGGCCCGGCGGTCGCCGCGCCTGAGGAGCAGTCCGGTGGAGAGCAGGCCGAGCGCCTCAAGGCCGTCCAGACCCGTCCACGTCCAGGCCCAGTGCGAGGCCCGAGCGGTGGCCGGCAGTCCGGTGTGCAGGAAGACCAGCCAGGGAATCATCGCCAGCCCGAGCGCGGTGAGGACCGTGGCCCCCCGGCGAAGCAGCAGGGGGAGCGCCGAAGCGGCCGCGGCCTTCGGAAGGATCCGCCGGGCACCGGCGTCCGAACCGGCGTCCCCGCCGACCGGACGGAGCGAATGAACGCCGGTCGGCTGAGTGCTCGCCATGACACCTGACTCCCTCCCGTGCCCGTTCCTCGGGCACGGCATCAGCATGTCGTTCGCGCGCGCCGGAGGCAGTAGCGCTCCTATCCGAGTTGATGGTGGTGCTAGGTACCGTCCGTCAGGGCGGCCATGACCGACTTCGCGGCGACCGCTTCTCGCGCGGCGGCCGCGCGACCAACTCCGGCGACGCGGCGCGGGTCTGCGCCCGCGCCCGCGCCCGCGCCTGCGGACTCGCAGGCGCGGGCGGGAGGGTCAGAGGTGGCGTTCGACGGCCTCGAAGATGTCGGCGTCGGTCTCCTGCTGCCACTTGGGGAGGTCGTCCCAGTCGGCGGTGTAGGCGGGTTTGGGGGCGGCGATGTGGTGGTGGATCTGGGCGATCCAGCAGAGGGCGACGAAGCGGCCCTTCTGCTCGCGGGTGAGCTTCGAGGTGCTCCCGCCGCTGACGGTGATGAAATCGCGGACCTGGCCGAACACGGCGGCTGCGGCAGCCCGTTCCCAGTCGGGCGTCTCCTCCCAGGGGGAGACGTAGCCGGGCTTGGGATCGCCGGGGAAGTGCTTGCGCACCCCGGCGATCCAGGCCTCGCGGAAGATCCGGCCGTCCTCGGTCATGGGGGATTCCTTCTCGGTGGTGGGATCAATCCCGTTGTGCAGGTACCGGGTTCGGCCGTCGGCGAGCGAGTGCAGGGCGGCCTGGAACCGGCGGCGTTGACGGGGGCGGAGCCTGGCGGTGGCCTCGGCGGCGGGGAGGAAGATGGCCTCGGAGAGTTCGTCGTCGTGCGGGCGCACGGCGGCGGCGAGGGCGGGAGCGAGGACGCCGGCGTCGAAGACGAAGGCGAGTTGATCGTCCCAGGGGCCGTGCGGGGCGACCCAGTCGACGACGAGGAGGCGGTGGACGGTGATGTTCAGGCCGAGTTCCTCCCGCAGTTCCCGGACGGCTGCACGGTCGGGCGGCTCGTTGGCCTCCGCCATGCCACCGGGCAGGTCCCAGGCCGGTTTGTAGGTCGGGTTGACGGTGAGGATCCGGCCGACGTCGTCGCGCAGGATGACGTCCGCCGAGACGCGCTTGCGCGCCTGTCGCGCGTTGCCCTCGGCGAGGTGGGCGTTCCAGGCCTCGGTGTCGGTGGTGGTCGGCCTCATGATGGACCTCTCCGGGGCGACGGGATGATGTCGGCGAGCAGGAGGAGTCTGATTCTGCTCGCCCTTCGATGACTTCGCTCGGGTCTGGTTGACGCGCCACCGCTCGCTCTCCTGAAGGCTGGGCCAATAGTACGGCTACGGAGAGTGTGGTGACTCCGACTCGGAGTCATGGGATCGGAGGGGCGCCGGGGGCGGGCGTTGGGGGGCCTCTGTGGAGGTATGCGGGAAGATCGTGCATGCGGATCTGGTGGTGGGCTGCTAGGTAAGAGAGGGGCGTGCGGGTGATGCCGATGCTCTATGTGGTGGTGTGTGCGGCCGGAGTGGCCAATGGTGTGCCGGAGTTGGTCTCCGCCGCGCAGGGGCGGGGGTGGTCCGTCGGGGTGGTGGCGACTCCGTTGGCGATGGGGTTCATCGACGTGGAAGGGCTTGAGGAGCAGACGGGTTTCCCGATCCGGTCCGCCTGGCGGAAGCCCGGGGATCCCCGTCCGCTGCCCGACCCGGACGCGCTGGTGGTCTCGCCGGCCACCTTCAACACGATCAACAAGTGGAGCGCCGGGATCTCGGACACCCTCGCGCTGGGCATCCTCTGCGAGTCCTACGGCTGGGGCATCCCCGTCGCCGTCCAGCCCTGTCTGAGCGCGGCCCAGGCGGCGCACCCGGCGTACGGGGAGAGCCTGGAGCGGCTGCGGCGGATGGGCGTGCGGATCGCGGAGTTCACGCCCGGGTCGTACAGCTGGACCCGGGCGCTGGACCTGCTGGGGGACTGACAGGGTGGCTGGTCCGGCGGCCCGATCCTGGCAGTGTGCGGGTGTTGCCCCGTGAGCGGCCCGGAGTAGCGTCCGGGCAGGTCGGCGACGGTGTGGGAGGTTCCGGTGGCAGCGGTCAACGGCGAGGTGTCGTTCTGGTACGCGGCGGAGGGGGTTCCGCAGCCGGGCCCTGCCCTGCCGGGAGACCGGGACGTGGACGTCTGCGTCGTCGGCGGCGGGTACACCGGACTGTGGACGGCCTACTACGTGAAGAAGGCCGAACCCGGCCTGCGGGTAGCCCTGTTGGAGCGCCGATTCTGCGGCTACGGCGCCTCGGGGCGCAACGGCGGGTGGCTGTACAACGGCTTCGCCGGCCGCGGGGCCTTCGCCAGGACGTACGGCCGGGGCCGGGCGGCGGCGATGCAGCGGGTGATGGACGCAGCGGTCGGCGAGGTCGTGGAGACCGCGGCCGCGGAGGGGATCGAGGCGGACGTCGTCCGGGGCGGGGTGCTCGAAGTGGCCCGGAGCGGGCCGCAGTTGGAGCGGTTGAAGGCCTTCGTCGAAACCGAGCGGGGCTACGGAGAGGGCCGGGTGGAGGAGCTCTCCGCGAAGGAGGCCGGCGGGCGCGTCAACGCCGCGGGCATCCTCGGCGGGGCGTGGTCCCCGTACGGGGCCCGGATCCAGCCGGCCAAGCTCGTGCGCGGCCTGGCGCGGGTGGTACGGGAGTTGGGGGTCGAGGTGTACGAGGGCACGCCCGTCACCGGGATCGTCCCCGGCGGCGACGGCCGCCGTCCGCGCGCCGTGACGCCGTACGGCACCGTCACCGCCGACCGCGTGCTGCGCGCCACCGAGGGGTTCACCGCCGGGCTGCGCGGCGAGCGGCGGACCTGGCTGCCGATGAACTCGGCGATGGTGGCCACCGAGCCGCTGTCCGCGGAGTTCTGGGCGGAGGCCGGCTGGCAGGGCCGGGAGGTGCTCGGGGACTTCGCGCATGCCTACATGTACGCCCAGCGGACCGCCGACGACCGGATCGCCCTCGGCGGGCGGGGCGTGCCGTACCGCTTCGGCTCGCGGACGGACTCGGACGGCAGTACCCAGGTGGAGACGGTGCGCCAGCTGCGCCGGATCCTGAACGACTTCTTCCCCGCCGCCGCGCACGCCCGGATCGACCACGCCTGGGCCGGGGTGCTGGGCGTCCCCCGGGACTGGTGCGCGACGGTGGAGCTGGACCGGGCGAGCGGGCTCGGCTGGGCGGGCGGGTACGTCGGCAGTGGGGTGACCACCACCAACCTGGCCGGCCGCACCCTGCGCGACCTGGTGCTGGGGCGGGACACCGAACTCACCGCGCTGCCCTGGGTGGGGCACACCGTGCGGCGCTGGGAGCCGGAGCCGCTGCGCTGGCTGGGGGTGCAGGCGATGTACGCCGCGTACCACGCCGCCGACCGGCAGGAGGCGGCCGGACGGGCCACCACCTCGCCGATCGCCCGGGTCGCGGACCTGGTCTCCGGGCGAATCTGACGGGCCGTTCGGCCGAGGCGCGCGGCTGGTCTGCCGGGTGCCGCGCCGTGCGCCGCGCACCGTTGGGGCGTGCTGAGGAGAACCCTGCCGGCCCTGTGCCTCGCCCTGCTGCTCTGCGTGCCCGCGGGCCGCGCGTATGCCGCCCGTGCCGCGTCCGTTGCCCATGGCGCGTCGGTCACCCGCGCCGCGTCCGCCGCACCGGACGCCGCGCGGGACGGGGAGGTGGTCGCCGTGGACCAGGCGTCCCGCCGCGTCCTCGTGCTGCGGGGGGTCGATGAGCTGACGGAGTATCAGGGCGTCGACCGTCCGCCCGTCGTGTGGTCCTGGGCGGCCGACCGGGCGTCCGACCTCGGCGACCTGGACCCCGAGCAGAGCTGGATCGACCCGGACGAGGCGAAGGGCCGGACCCTGGACGGCCGGCACTACCTGCTGACCACGGCCTCCGGCGGGCTCGCCGCCGTCGTCGACACCGCCACCGGCGCCAGCCGCTGGGCGGCGGACCTCGGCGGGGACGTCAATCCGCACAGCATCGAGCTGCTCCCGGACGGCAACGTCGCGGTCGCCGCGAGTGCCGGCGGGTGGGTACGGCTGTACGCCGCCTCGCAGGGCTCCCGGGCCACCGCCCATGCGACGTTCCGGCTCCCCGGCGCGCACGGGGTGCACTGGGACGAGCGGACCGGCCTGCTCTGGGTGCTCGGCGACGGTGAGCTGACCGGGCTGCGGGTCGGCGGAGACCCGGACGCGCCCGCCCTGACCGCCGTCCGCAGTGCCCCGCTGCCCGACCAGGGCGGTCATGACCTCGCGCCCGTCCTGGGCTCGCCGGGCCGGTTCTGGGTGAGCACCCTGAACGGCCTCTGGCAGTACGACCCCGCCGCCGACGGGTTCACCGCCGTCCATCTGGCCGATCCCGCCGATCCCGCCCGTTCCGCAGATCCGGCCGAGGAGCGGGACGTCAAGAGCATCGGTGACGAGCCCGGCACCGGGCGGCTGCTCACGGTGGTCCCGGACCACTCCCCGGCCTGCGACTGGTGCACCTCGGTGATCCGCCTGCACCGCCCCGAGAGGACGTGGAAGTTGACCGGCACGCAGCTGTACAAGGCGCGCTGGTGGGGTGGCTGGTAGCAGATCCGTGACGGACAGTAGTCGATCTTGGTCGGCGGGTCGGCGATACCACCCGTTCTGCTTACCGCGTTCGGCTGATGGGGCATATTGTGTACCCCGGCAAACTACTCCAATGGAAGTCAGTTTCCCCTCAGCGTCCGAAAACCATCTGCGGACCTGCGCCGACTGGGATAGCGTCGAAGCCGTCGGGGGGCCGACACCGATCGGGTGTATTCGAACGTCAGCTACCGGGCCGTAACGGCCCGAATTGGTCCTGGAGAAAAGCATGCGGAATTCCCCGGAGGAAAGCCGGTCGGACGTCATCGACGATCTGCAGCTCGCGGTCGACTCGCTGGCGGCATTTCCGGCCCGGAATGCGGCCGGAACGGCGGACGTGACCGAGCGACTCGCGGCGGTCGCCGCACTCTGCCGGTCGGTCGACACGGTGCTCGACAGCCTGGTCGTGCAGGCCGCCGCGGAGGCGGCCGAGGAGGGCTGGACCGCGGCCCGGATGGCGGCCGAACAGTCCGGCTACTACGCCAGGTTGCAGCGGGCGCTGCTCCCCACCGTCGCCGGCGCCGGGCTGACGGAGCAGTGAGCGCCCTGCGTCCGGGCGTGCACGTGCTGTCCTGCCCCACCCGGTGGAGCGACGTCGACGAGAACGGGCACATCAACAACGCCCGGCTGGTCGGCTACGTCCAGGAGGGGATTTACGACCTGTTCCGCCACCACGCGACCGCCGTCCGGCAATCGCTGTTCCCGTCCGGATTCATTATCGCCCGGCACGAGATCGATTACCTGGAACAGTTGCACCACCGCCCCGAGCCTTTGTCGGTGCGGCTGACGGTGGAACACCTCGGGCGGAGTTCCGCGCACGTCGAGGTGAATGTCTGCCGGGAACCGCTCACGTTTATGCGGGCGCGGACCGTGGTGGTCGCACGGGACCCGGAATCCGGGCGTTCGCGCAAACTCAGCCAGAACGAGCGGCGCTTTCTGGCGGCGTTTATGTCGGTCTCGGCGGCCGGCCCGGCGCCGGACACGGCGCGTGGCGACCGCCGGGCGGGCGGCCTTCCCGCTGCCGCTGCCGCTGGTGCCGCTGCGGCGGCCCGGGCGCAGGCGTCTGTGCAGGCGCCGGTCCCGGCCTCGGAGTCGGACCCGGTGCGCTGGGCGCCGGCCCGGCTGGGTGGCGGGGTGGGCTCGCCGCGCGGTCCGCGTCGGCGGTGTCGTACCTCGGCGGGCTGAACCGCCCGCTGAGCCGCCCGGCGACTGAGCCGCCCGGCGACCGTGGGCTCCCGTGCCGGTGACGGCGCGGGCCGGCGGCGTGATCGACAACGGCGTCGATCCGTCGGTCCGGCCCCTCCCGTCCGGCCCCTCCCGGACCGCTTCCGCCGCACCGCAAGGGCACGGCGTCAGGGTTCCGTTCAGGACCGCCGCCCCACCCGCAGCGGCGGGTCCGCCCGGTCCGGAGCGCAGTACGCTGAGCAGCACGGGAACCGGTACGTCCCCCGGCGGTGACGGGCTGCGACCAGCAGCCTCCCTGGACCATCGGCCGCCGACCCGGCCCGGTCCCGCCGACCGGAAGGAGGACGCGATGACCATCTCCTGGGAGGACTTCCTCGCCCGTGTCGTGGAGCGCGGCGAGTACCGGGGCGAGGCGGAGGCGGACCACGCCGTCCGGGTCGTGCTCTGCCTGCTGGGTGAGCACTTGGTGGGTTCGGAGCGCGGCGAACTCGCCGGGGCGCTGCCCGCCACGTACGCGACGCTGCTCCGGGACGCCCGGCCCGCCGCCGAGCCGCTGACCGCCGAGCGCTTCGTCGAGGCCGTGGTGGGCTGGATCGACGGCGCCACGACCGCGACCGCGCAGTGGGACATCGGGGCGGTGCTGAGCACCCTGGCCGAACTCGTCCCGGGGGAGCTGGTCGACCGGGTGGTCGAGCAGCTGCCGGACGGCTACGACCTGCTCTTCGGCCACCCGCTGCCCGCGTGAACAACCCCGCGTGCACAACCCTGCGGGTCAGGGCGCCTAGGGCACGCCCCAGCGGCCGGTGGTGGCCCGGAACAGCTCCGCGCCCGGCCCGGTCAGCTCGACCGGCCCGGCGCCCGGGGGCAGGTACGCCGAGGCGCCCCGGGGCAGGTCGAGGCCGGGGTGTCCGGGGGCGTGCAGCCGGGCGCTGCCCGCGGTGCAGAGCAGGATCTGCGGGGTGGGCAGCTCGATCCGGACGGGGGCGGCCGACGGGTGCAGCCGGGAGAGCCGGAACTCCGCGGCGGGGGAAGGGAATTCGGCCTCGACGGCGGTCAGTGGGCGGGCTTCGAGGACGGCGGGCGCGGCCGCCCGGAAGTCGGTGACGGCCAGCAGTCCGGCCACGTCGACGTGCTTGCCGGTGAGCCCGCAGCGCAGCACGTTGTCCGAGTTGGCCATCAACTCGACGCCCACGCCCCGGAGGTACGCGTGCGGCACCCCGGCGGCGAGGTAGAGCGCCTGGCCGGCGGCGAGCCGGACGTGGTTGAGCAGCAGCGCGGCGAGCAGGCCAGGGTCGCCGGGGTACTCCTCGGCGAGCCGGGCGTAGGCCGCGCAGGTGTCCGCGTGGGGGCCGCCGGAGGCGGCGGTGCGGCGCAGCGCCCCGGCCACGGTGGTGAGTTGGGGAGCGTCGGCGGCCAGTGCCCGGCGCAGCAGTGCGGGCAGTGCCTCGGCGGCGGGCCGCTCGCGCAGGGTGGCCGCCCAGGGGGCGAGCACGCCGAGGGCGTCCAGCAGCCGGGCCGTGGCGGCGGTCGGGCGGAAGCCGCAGAGGGCCTCGAAGTCACCGAGGGCGCCCAGCAGTTCGGGCTTGTGGGAGCGGTCCTTGTACACCCGCTCCGGGGCGGTGGGCGGGATGCCCCGGGCCTCTTCGGCGGCGTACCCGGCCTCGGCCTGGGCGCGGGTGGGGTGGACCTGCAGGGAGAGCGCCCGGTCGGCGGCCAGCACCTTGAACAGGAAGGGCAGTTCCGGGCCGAACCGCCGTACGGTGTCCGGCCCGAGCAGGCCGTCCGGGTCGGCGGCGATCAGTGCGTCGAGCGCCCGGCCGCCGGCCCGGGAGGGCGCGGAGGGGTGGGCGCCCATCCACAGTTCGGCCTGCGGGGTGCCGTCGGGGGCGGTGCGGGTGAGGGCGGGGATGGCGGTGGGGGAGCCCCAGGGGTAGTGGCGGACCGGGTTGTCGAGCAGGGTGTAGGGCGGCATGCCAGGGGTCTCCCGGGGCTGTCAGCGGCAGAGCGCGGCGGCGCCGATCAGCCCGGCGTCGGTGCCGAGCTCGGCGCGGCGCACGTCCAGGCCTCGGACGTAGGACAGGGCGGCGTAGCGGTCCAGGTGGCGGGCGAGCGGGGCGAACAGCACCTCCCCGGCGGTGGCGACGCCGCCGCCGACCACCACCCGGTGGAGGTCGACCAGGGCGGCGGTGGCGGCGATCCCGGCGGCCAGGGCCTGGGCGGCCCGGTCGAAGGAGGCCAGCGCGACCGGGTCGCCCGCGGCGGCGGAGGCGGCCACGGCGCGGGCGGTGGCGTCCTCGCCGGGCGGGCGCCAGCCCTCGGCGAGGGCCCGGCGGGCGATCGCGGTGCCGCTGGCGAGGCCCTCCAGGCAGCCGCGGGAGCCGCACGGGCAGGGCTCGCCGTCCAGGTCGACGGTGATGTGCCCGAGGTGTCCGGCGTTGCCGCTGGGGCCGGGGCGCACGGCGCCGTCCAGCACCAGTCCGGCGCCGACGCCGGTGGACACCACCAGGCAGAGCGCGTTGGCGGCGCCCCGGGCGGCGCCCTGCCAGTGCTCGGCGGCGGCCATCGCGACGCCGTCGCCCGCCAGGCGGACCGGGAGTCCGGCCACCGCCGGGTGCGCGGCGACCTCGGCGACCAGCGGGAAGCCCCGCCAGCCGGGGATGTTGACCGGGCTGACGGTGCCGTCGGCAAGGTCGACCGGGCCGGCGCTGCCGATGCCGACGGCCGTCACGGCGGCCCAGTCGGGGGTGCCGGCCAGCTGCTCCAGCACCTTGTGCACGACGGCGAGCACGGCCGGGCCCGGCTCCCGGGCGGGGGTGGGCAGTTGCAGCCGGTGCCGCAGCCGGCCGGTGCCGTCGACCAGGGCGCCGGCGATCTTGGTGCCGCCGACGTCGACGGCGGCGAACAGGGGGGTGAGCGGCATGGCGGGCTCCAGGAGGGGTCGGCGGCGCCCCGGCCGGGCGGGCCGGGGCGCCTTCACCGTACGTCGGTCAGCGGGCGGGGCTGAGGCGCAGCGTGACGAGTTCGAACGGGCGCAGTGCCAGGCGCACCGCGCCGTCCTCGACCGTCACCTCGCCGCGGGTGCCGTCCCAGGGCCGTTCCAGCAGGTCGCAGGGGACGGCGCCGGCCAGCGGGAAGGAGGTGCTGAGCCGGCCCCGGGCGCGGCCGCCGCCGGCCTCGTAGACCCGGACGACCAGGTCGCCGCTGCGGTCGTCGGCGAGCTTGACGGCGCTGACCACCAGGGCGTCGTGGTCCACCTCGACCAGCGGCGCGACCCGCTCGGCGGTGCCGGTGACCCGCCGCTCGGGCAGGCCGATCCGGTAGCCCTCGCGGACGGCGTCGCCGATCGCGGCGCCGGGGACCAGCGCGTGCCGGAAGCGGTGCAGCCCCTGGTCGGTCTTCGGGTCGGGGAAGCGCGGGGCGCGCAGCAGCGAGAAGCGGACCGTGGTGGTGGTGCCGCCGTCGTCGGCGCGCACGGTGCGGGTGACGTCGTGGCCGTAGGTGGAGGCGGTCACCAGCGCGACGCCCCAGCCGGGCTCGTCCAGGTGGACGAAGCGGTGGTTGCAGGCCTCGAACTTGGCGGCGTCCCAGCTGGTGTTGGTGTGGGTGGGCCGGTAGAGGTGGCCGAACTGGGTCTCGGCGGCGTACCGCTCGGTGTGGACGTCCAGCGGGAAGGCGGCCTTGAGGAACTTCTCGGTCTCGTGCCAGTCGACCTCGGTGTCGATGTCGAGCCGCTGCTCGCCCGGGTGCAGGGTGAGGGTCTGGACGACGGTGGAGGAGCCGAAGGAGCGGGCGATCCTGACCTCGGCCCGGCCGTCGGCGGCCGTGGCGGTGAGGGAGTCGACGCCGGTCAGGTCGGTGACGGTGTTGCGGTAGAACTGGTCCACGTCCCAGGCGTCCCACATGTTGGGGAAGTCGGGGTGCAGCTGGAGCAGGTTGGCCCGGCTGCCGGGGGCGACGGTCTCCCGGCCGGTGGCGAGCTCGACGGCCGAGCCGATCAGGCCGTCGGCGTCGACCACCACCTCCAGCAGGCCGTTGCGCAGGGTGAACCCGCCGCCGTCGAGCGCAGTGACGGTGGCGGCCGGGGCGTCCGTGGTGGCGACGGCCGCGCCGCCCGCCGGGACGGCCGAACGGGCGTGCGGAGCGGAGTTGAACACCAACTCCCGCCCGCCGTCGGCGGATCCGGCCAGTGCCTGCTGGGCCGCGTCGATCAGCTCCGCCAGCTCCCGGGCCAGCGCCGCGTAGGTGGCCTCGGCCTCGCGGTGCACCCAGGCGATCGAGGAGCCGGGCAGGATGTCGTGGAACTGGTGCAGCAGCACCGTCTTCCAGATCCGGTCCAACTGCTCGTACGGGTACGCGTACGGCTGCTCGGCGCCCGCGCGCAACGCGGCGGTGGAGCACCAGAGTTCGGCCTCGCGCAGCAGGTTCTCGCTGCGCCGGTTGCCCTGCTTGGTCTTCGCCTGGCTGGTCAGGGTGGCCCGGTGCAGCTCCAGGTAGAGCTCGCCGACCCAGACCGGCGGGTCGGGGTACTCGGCCTCGGCCTTGGCGAAGAACTCGGCGGGGTTCTCCCAGCGGACGGTGGCCGAGCCCTCCAAGTCCCGCAGCCGGGCGGCCTTGCCGACCATCTCGCGGGTCGTCCCGCCGCCGCCGTCGCCCCAGCCGGTCGGGGCGATCGAGTGCCGGGCCACCCCCTTGTCCTTGAAGTTCCGTGCCGCGTGGGCGATCTCGCTGCCCTTCATGGAGCAGTTGTAGGTGTCCACGGGCGGGAAGTGGGTGAAGATGCGGGTCCCGTCGATGCCCTCCCAGAGGAAGGTGTGGTGCGGGAACCTGTTCACCTGGCTCCAGGAGATCTTCTGGGTCAGCAGCCACTTGGAGCCGGCGTTGCGGATGATCTGCGGCAGGCCGCCGGTGAAGCCGAAGGTGTCGGGCAGCCAGGCCTCGTGGTTCTCGACCCCGAACTCCTCCAGGAAGAACCGCTTGCCGTGCACGAACTGCCGGGCCATCGCCTCCGAGCTCGGCATGTTGGTGTCGGACTCCACCCACATGCCGCCCGCCGGGACGAACCGGCCCTCGGCGACGGCCTTGCGCACCCGGGCGTACACCTCCGGGCGGTGCTCCTTGATCCAGGCGTACTGCTGCGCCTGGGACATGGTGTAGCGGAACTCCGGCTCGTCCTCCAGCAGGGCGGTCATGTTGGCGGTGGTCCGGGCCACCTTGCGCACCGTCTCGCGCAGCGGCCACAGCCAGGCGGAGTCGATGTGGGCGTGGCCGATCGCGCTGATCCGGTGCGCGGACGGCACGGCGGGCGCGGCCAGGACGGCGGTCAGCTCCGAACGGGCCGCGGCGGCCGTGCCGTTGACGTCCTGGAGGTCGATCGCGTCCAGTGCGCGCTCGACCGCGCGCAGCACCTCCCAGCGGCGGGCGCCGTCCACCGGGAGCTCGGCCATCAGCTCGCCGAGCACCTCCAGGTCCAGCGACAGCTGCCAGACGGTGTCGTCGAAGACGGCGAGGTCCATCCGGGCGAGCTTGTACTGCGGACGGTCCCCGGCCGTCTCCTTGTCGCCCAACTCGGTCGGCAGGAAGGGGTGGTAGTCCAGGATCACCGGGTTGGCGGCGGCCTCGACGTGCAGCAGCACCTGCTCGCCGCCGGCCGCCGGGGCGGCGATCCGCACCCACTGGTTGCGCGGGTTGAGGCCCTTCACCGGGCTGCCGTC
Source organism: Kitasatospora sp. NPDC059160 (assembly GCF_042755465.1). Lineage (NCBI taxonomy): Bacteria > Bacillati > Actinomycetota > Actinomycetes > Kitasatosporales > Streptomycetaceae > Kitasatospora > Kitasatospora sp. NPDC059160. The sequence continues at coordinate 47,895 of NZ_JBHZCN010000017.1, forward strand.
CGGGCGGTAGACCAGGCCCTCGCACTGGAAGCCGGGCATGTTGGCGTCGAAGCCGAGGTCGATCAGCGCCTCGACCGTCCGTCCGGCCCAGGCCTGCGGCACCGTGCCGGACACCGTCAGCCAACTGGTGCCCCAGGGCGCGCCCCAGGCGTCGCCGACGGCGATCGGGGTGCGCGGCGCGGCCAGGCCCTCGGCGACCGGGACGGGCTCGCCGGGGGCGGTCCAGATGCCGACCTCCAGCGGGACGGACTCCGGGTACACGGCCGGGAGGATGCGCTCCTCCAGGACGCGCTTGAGGCGGGACTCGACGAGGGTGCGGTCATCGTGCATGGCGGCAGGCTCCGTTGCGTGCGGGAGGGCAGTTGCTGGGGGAGGGCGGTGGAAGGGAGGGGGACGGCGCGGACTACAGAGAACCTACGTCGGCGGGGTGGACCACCTCGGTGATACCGCGCGCCGCCAGGTGCGCCGCGTCCCCGGCGCGTTCGGCGAGCACGGTGGTCGGGCGGGCGCCGGCCTCGGCGAGGCGCATGAAGGCCTCGTACACCGGGCCGCCGGGGCCGCAGTCCGCGCGGCGCGGGGAGGTGACCTCGTCACCGGTGGCGACCACCACGGCGGTGCCGCGCGGCTTGGGCGGCTGCCAGCTGCGGCGGGCCTCGGCGGCGGCCTCGGCGAGCCGGGCGCCGGCCGGTTTGACCGCCCGGTCGGTGGTCAACAGGCCGAGGCTGTACTCCAGTTCGGGGAAGTCGGCGAGCGAGCGGTCCACATCGTGGGAGCACCACCAGGTGACGCCCCAGAGGTCCGGGCAGTCCAGCACGGCCTCGACGGTGGCGCCGGTGAACCGGGCCGCGTCCGCGGCGGTGATGTGCGGAGCGGGCGCGCCGACCTCCTGCAGCCAGACCGGGCGGGCCGGGTCGTCCGCCCAGGCCTTGGACAGCTCGACCAGGTACGCGGCGTGCTGGGCGGTGGCGGTGGAGTGGGCGCCGTAGCGCTGGGCGGTGCCGTTGAAGACCCAGGAGTGCACGGCGGTGGCGCCGCCGAGGCGGGCCGAGTGCCAAGGCGTGAAGGGGTGTTCGTCCAGGTACCAGGCGGCGTCGTAGGAGGCGTGCAGGTGCAGCCGCCCGGGTGCGCCGTCCTCGCAGGCGGTGAGCATCCGGTGCAGCCAGGCTTCCGCCTCGGCGGGGGTGCAGCGGTCGGGGTCGGGGTGCGGGGCGCCGGAGAACTGGTTGATCTCGTTGCCGAGCGTCATCCCGAGGAAGTTCGGGCGTTCGCGCAGGGCCCCGGCGAGGGTGCGCAGGTAGGCGGCCTGGCCGTCCAGGACCCCGGGGTCGGTGAACAGGTTGCGGCGGTGCCAGGTCTGCGTCCAGGCGGGCAGGAAGTCGAAGCTGGACAGGTGGCCCTGGAGGCCGTCCACCGCGACGTCCAGGCCGCGTTCGCCGGCCGCGTCCACGAGTGCGGTCAGCTGTTCGACGGCGCGCGGGCGGATCAGGGTGCGGTTGGGCTGGAACAGCGGCCAGAGCGGGAAGACCCGGACGTGGTCCAGGCCGAGGGCGGCGACGGAGTCGAAGTCGGCGCGCACGGCGTCCAGGTCGAAGTCGAGCCAGTGGTGGAACCAGCCCTTGCTGGGGGTGTAGTTGACGCCGAAGCGCGGGGCCTTCGGAGTGGTGGAAGCGGTGGAAGCGGCGGAATCGGTGGTCACGGGGGTCACGGGTGGGCTACCTCAACTGGGTCGGGGCGTACGGACGGTGTTCTCGTCCTCGGGGGCTCAGCCCTTGACGGCTCCCTCCTCGACGCCCTGGAAGAAGAAGCGCTGGCAGACGGCGAACACCACGACGATCGGCAGGAACGCGATCATGGTGCCGGCCGCGATCAGCCGGGGATTGGCGGAGAAGGTGCCGTTGAGGTACTGGAGCCCGACGGTCAGGGTGTACTTCTGCGGGTCGTTGAGCACGATCAGCGGCCAGAGGAAGTCGTCCCAGGCACCGATGAAGGTGAAGATGACGATCACGCTGAGCATGCCGCGCACGTTCGGCAGACCGATGTACCACAGCCGCTGCCAGACGTTGGCGCCGTCCACCAGCGCCGCCTGGTCGAGCTCGGCCGGTACGGCGGCGAAGGCGGTGCGCATCAGCAGCACGTTGAGCATCGCGATCGCCCCGGGCAGGGCCACCCCGGCCAGGCTGTCGGCCAGGCCGAGGCCGCGCACCAGCACGTACTGGGAGACGATGGTGACCTCGCCGGGCAGCACCAGGGTGGCCAGGAAGAGGCCGAGGAGCAGCCGGGCGCCGCGGAAGCGCAGTCGGGCCAGGGCGTAGCCGGCCAGAGTGCAGCCGACCACGTTGCCGGCGATGCAGACGGCCGCGACGGTCAGCGAGTTGAGGGCGTACGTCCACACCGGGATGGTGTCGGCGACCTTGCCGAAGTTGCCTAGGGTGGGCTGGTCGGGCAGGAAGCTCGGGGTGCGGGTGTAGACGTCCTCGGTGGGGCCCTTGAGGGCGGTGGACAGCTGCCAGAGGAAGGGGCCGATCACCAGCAGCAGGACGAGCAGCAGGAGCAGGTAACGGGAGGCGGTCCGGGCGCGGGAGGGGGTGTTGAAGCCGCGGGCGCCGCCCTTGGCCTCCTTGGCCCCCTTGGTCCTCCTGCCCCCCTCGGCGCTCGGGTCGGGCTTGCGGCGGGGGTCGGTGGTCGCGGTGGTCACGGGTTCAGGCCGCCTTCCGGTTCAGCCGCAGCAGGAACAGCATCGGGCCGAGGGTGACGACGAACAGCAGCAGGCTGAGCGCGGAGGCGTAGCCCAGGTGGCCGTTGAAGCCGCGGCTGTACATCTGGATCAGCATCACCACCGACATGTCGCGGCCGCCGGGGCCGCCCAGTCCGTTGGAGAGCACGTACAACTCGGAGAAGACGCGCAGCGAACTCACCGAGATGAGCGCGGAGATGAGCACCATGGTCGGGCGCACCCCCGGCAGGGTGATGTGCCAGAAGCGGCGCAGCGGGCTCGCGCCGTCCACGGCCGCCGCCTCGTGCAGCTCGTGCGGGACGTTGGCGAGGGCGGAGAGGTAGATCACCATGTAGTAGCCGAGCCCCTTCCAGACGGTCAGGGCGATCGCGCTGAACAGCAGCAGCCAGCGGTCGGTGAGGAAGGGGACCGGGGAGTCGGCCAGGCCGCCCTCCTGGAGCAGGCCGTTGACCAGGCCCCGGTCGTCCAGCACCCAGCCCCAGATCAGTGCCACCACGACGGCGGAGGCGATCACCGGGGTGTAGAAGGCGGTGCGGAAGAAGGTGATGCCGGGGATCCGGCGCTGCACCAGCAGGGCGAGCAGCAGCGGCAGGACGGTCAGCAGGGGGAGGCAGACCAGCATGAACACGATGCTGTTGAGCAGGGCGTCGGCGAGCTGGGCGTCGTCCAGCAGCCGGCCGTAGTTCTCCAGGCCGGTGAACCGGCCGCCGCCGATGGGCTTGGCGTTGGTGAAGGAGAGGATCACCGTGTTGACGGCCGGCCAGAGGTTGAAGACGGCCAGCCAGAGTATCGCGGGGCCGGCGAGCAGCCAGGGAGTGAACCAGCGCCGGTGGGTCATGCGGATGCCTTCCTGGGGCTGGGCCTTCCGGGGCCCGGGGTGGTACAGGCCCCGGGGGTGTGCGAGGCCCGGGGCGGCGGGTGTGGGGGAGGACCCGCCGCTTCGCCGGTAGGGGGTACGGGACTGCGGTTCGTCGGGACGTCGGGACGGTGAGGCCGCGGCTGCGGGGGATCAGCCCTTGAGCAGCTTGTTGCACTGCTCCACGGCGGTGTCCAGGGCCTGCTGGGAGCTGCTCTGGCCGCTGATGGCGAGGGCGAACTGCTGCTTGACGACGGTGCCCATCGCGTCGTCCACCTCGACCGGCTGGATCAGCTCGGCCTTGGCGAGCGAGGTGAAGGCGATCACCTTGGCGTCGCCCGCGTTGGTGCCGTCGCTCTTGCTGAAGAACGGGTCGCTCGCGGAGGCCTTGGTGGACGGGAAGACGCTGGTCAGGTGGGCGAAGGCGGCCTGGTTCTCCGGGCTGGTGACCCAGCGGGCCAGGGCGACCGCGGCGGCCGGGTTCTTGGTGTTCTTCGGGATGGACAGGCCCTGGACGTACATCGGCGGGGTGCCCATCGCGGGGGACGGGACGACCTTCGGCGCCAGGGTGGGGTTGTCGGTGGCGAGGCTGGTGATGAAGTTGCCGCCGCCGGTGGTCCAGGCCGCGGTCCCGGCGCTGAACAGCTTGGAGTTGCCGGCGTAGGTGTCGGTGAGCACCCCGTTCGGCATCAGGCCCTCCTTGAAGGCGTCGCGGTACTTGTCGAGCAGTGCAGCGGCCTCCGGGGTGTTGAAGGTGAAGGACTTGCCGTCGTCGGCCATGATCTTGACGCCGATGTTGTAGAGGTCGCCGAGGCCGGGCTTGCGGCTCATCAGGTAGGCCTGGCCGCCGGACTTCTCCTTCATCACCCGGGCCTGGGCGATCAGCTCGTCCAGGGTGGTCGGGGGCTTCTTCGGGTCCAGCCCGTCCTTCGTCAGGAGGTCGGAACTCCAGTAGTTCACATCGGTGTTGAGGTACCAGGGGTAGCCGAAGGTGCCCTGGTAGCCGCGGTAGCGGTAGGCGCTCACGCCGCCGGCCACGTACTCGTCCGCGAGCTTCGGGTCGGCCTTGGCGACGTCCAGCAGGACGTCCTTCTTGGCCAGCGGGAAGGCGAAGTCCGGCGGGAGGTTGACCACGTCGGGCAGGGTGCCGGAGGCGGCCTGGCTGAGCACCTTGTCGGAGTAGCCCTCGCCGGGCTGGTCCAGCCAGTCGACCTCGACGCCGGGGTACTTCTTCTTGAAGCCGTCGATCACGCCCTGCATGTAGTCGGTGAACTTCGGCTTGAGCGCCCAGGTCTGGATCGAGACCTTGCCCTTGACCTCACCGGTGGCGGCCGCACTCGCCACGTTGTCGCTGCTCTTGGTGTCTCCGGAGCCGAGTCCGCAGCCGGTGAGGGCCGCCGCGGTGAGGGCCGTGGTGGTCAGTGCCGCCCAGATTCTTCGCATGAGGGTCTCCCGGTGGTCCTGGGGTTCTGGGATGGGTGGTGGTGTGTCAGAACCTGCTTAACTAAACCGGTCTAGCTCTGGCAGGGACTATGCTCCCGCCTAAACTTGACTGTCAAGAGAGGAGTCGGATCCTGTGGGCAGACCGACGATCGCCGACATCGCGCGCCAGGCCGGCGTCTCCAAGGGCGCGGTCTCCTTCGCGCTCAACGGCCGCCCCGGTGTCAGCGAGGCGACCAGGGACCGGATCCTGCGGGTCGCCGAGGAGATGAACTGGCGCCCGCACAGCGCCGCCCGCGCCCTCGGCGGCGCCCGCTCCGACGCCGTCGGCCTGGTGATCGCCCGCCCGGCCCGCACCATCGGCGTCGAGCCGTTCTTCAGCCAACTGCTCTCCGGCCTCCAGGCCGTGCTCTCGGCCAGCTCGGTCGCCCTGCACCTGATGGTGGTCGAGGACACCGCCGCCGAGATCGGGGTCTACCGGCGCTGGGCCTCCGAGCACCGGGTGGACGGGTTCATCGTGGTGGACCTCCAGGTCAAGGACCCGCGGCTGCCCGTCCTGGACGAACTCGGGCTGCCCGCCGTCGTCCTGGGCGGGCCCGGCAAGGGCGGCAACCAGCTGCGGATCTGGGCCGACGACCGGGAGGCGATGCTCTCCATCGTCGACTACCTGGCCGCCATCGGGCACCGCCGGATCGCCCACCTCGCCGGGCTGCCGCACTTCCAGCACACCCAGCGCCGGATCCGCGCGCTGCGCGACGCCTCGCGCCGGCTCGGACTGGAGGAGGCGCTGTCGGTGCCCACCGACTTCAGCGACGCCGAGGGCGCGGCGGCCACCCGCACCCTGCTCTCCCGGCCCGGGCGGCCCACCGCGATCGTCTACGACAGCGACGTGATGGCCGTCGCCGGGCTGGGCGTGGCGGGGGAGATGGGCGTCTCGGTGCCCGGGGAGCTGTCCATCGTCTCCTTCGACGACTCGGTGCTCGCCCGGATCGTCCACCCGCCGCTGACCGCGCTCAGCCGGGACACCTTCGCGCTCGGCGAGCAGGTCGCGCGCAGCCTGCTGGAGGCCCTGGACGGCGCCGGGCCCGACCGCGACCTCCAGATGCCGACGCCCCGGCTGACGGTGCGGGAGTCCACCTCCCCGCCGGGCAGCGGTTCCTGACTCCCTCGGTGCCGGGCCCTGACTCCTCCGGGCGCCGGGCCCTGACTCCTCCGGGTGCCGGTTCCTGACTCCGTCGGGTGGTTGTTGTCCGGGTCGTTGACACCCGTTCTGAACCGGTTTAGCCTCGCTGCGCCGAGAGGGTCCGCTCCTGCTGCCCGTTCCTGTGGCCTCCGGCTCCCCTCGGTTCAGCACCGGCACGCCCGCATGCGGCCGGCCCCCGTCCGCGACGGCGGGCCCGCCCCCACCCCTCCGCCCGATCGGAGCCCCCGCATGTCACGACGCCTACCCCTGCTGCTCAGCGCAGTCCTCGCGACGGCCGCACTCACCGCCACGCCCTCCGCCTGGGCCGCACCCGTGACGGCCGCCGCGCCGCCGCCCACGGCTGCCGCGCCGCTGCCCACGGCACCCGCCGGCCCGGGCAGCCAGCCGTACGCCTCCTACTGGTACCCCAGCACGATCCTCAGCTGGGATCCGGCCACCGACCCGGATGCCCGGTTCAACCGCTCCCGCGTCCCGCTCCAGCCCCGCACCAGCGACCCTGCCCTGGCCGCCAACCCCAACGCCCGCGCCGGCGAAGGGAAGATCGCCTCACTGGTCTCCTTCGGCCCCACCTCCAACAACCCCTCCCAGGGCTCCGCCGACCCCAACTACTACGCCTTCGGCTACTGGCAGTACGTCGACAAGCTGGTGTTCTGGGGCGGCTCGGCCGGGGAAGGCCTGATCCTCGCGCCCAACCCGACGGTGATCGACGCCGCCCACCGCAACGGCGTCAAGGTCTACGGCACCGTCTTCTTCCCGCCCGCCGCGTACGGCGGCCAGCTCCAGTGGGTGCGCGACTTCGTCCAGAAGTCCGGCAACCGCTACCCCGTCGCCGACAAGCTCGCCCAGGCCGCCCAGTACTACGGCTTCGACGGCTGGTTCATCAACCAGGAGACCGGCGGCGGGGATTCGGGCCTGGCCGGCGAGGTGCGCAACCTGATGCAGTACACCAAGGCGCAGAGCGGTACCGACTTCATGTGGTACGACGCGATGACCACCTCCGGTGCGGTCGACTGGCAGAACGCCCTCACCTCCGCCAACTCACCGTTCCTGCAAGACGGTTCGAAGAGAACCTCGGACTCGATGTTCCTCAACTTCGGCTGGAGCCAGGACGGCCTGGACTCCTCCCGCACCCTGGCCCGGCAACTCGGCCGCAGCGAGTACGAGTTGTACTCCGGCATCGACACCGAGGCGAACGGCTACAACACCTCCGTCGACTGGAACACCCTCTTCCCGTCCGGGCAGCCGCACACCACCTCGCTCGGCCTCTACCGCCCCGAGTGGACCTGGAAGTCCGCCACCGACCGGGCCGACTTCTACGCCAAGGACGCCCGCTACTGGGTCGGCGCCAACAACGACCCGTCCAAGGTCGACCTCTCGTCCGGGTGGCCCGGCCTGGCGGGCTACGTCGCCGAGTCCTCGCCGATCACCGCCAAGCCCTTCGTCACCAACTTCGACACCGGCCAGGGCGACTTCTACAACGCGGCCGGCACCCGGGTCGCCACCGGCGGGTGGAACAACCTCTCGCTGCAGGACGTCCCGCCGACCTACCGCTGGGTGGTCGACTCCACCGGCAGCAGGCTCAGCCCGTCCGTCGACTTCACCGACGCCTACCAGGGCGGCTCCTCGCTGCGGCTGACCGGCACCCTGGACGCCACCAACACCGTCCGGCTCTACCAGACCCGGCTGCCGGTCGCCGCGAACACCAAGCTCGACCTGGTGGTCAAGACCCCGGCCGCCGGCCCGACCAGGCTCAAGGCCGCCGTCTCCTTCACCGACGCCCCGGGCAGCTTCACCACCGTGGACGTCGGGAGCAACACCGGGACGGGCTGGGAGCGGCACACCCTCGACCTCTCCCGGTACGCCGGCCGCACCATCGCCCAGCTCGCCCTCCAGGTCACCGGCAACGACCCGGCCTACGACCTGCGGGTCGGCCAAGTCGCCCTCTACGACGGCACGGTGGAGAGCCCGGCCGCGCCGAGCGGGCTGACCGTGCTCGGCGCGAGCGACGTGACGGCCGGCGCGAGCCAGTCGCTGCGACTGTCCTGGACGGCGGCCCCCGGCGGCAACGTCCACCACTACGAGGTGTACCGGCGCAACCCGGACGGCAGCCGGACCTTCCTGGGGGCCACCCCCAACGACGCCTACTACGTCGGGCGGTTGGACCGGGCCGGCACCGAGGCCGCCACCACGCTGGACGTGGAGGCGGTGTCCACCACCTACGGGCACTCGGCCGTCGCCTCCACCACCGTGGGCTGGAACGCCACCCCGCCGACCGGCTCGACCGACCTCGCGCTCAACCGCCCCGCCACCGCCTCCGGCCAGTGCAACGCCAACGAGGGCCCGGCCAAGGCCGTCAACGGCAGCGTCAACGGCGGCACGAGCGACAAGTGGTGCACGCTGACGGCCGCCAAGTGGCTGGAGGTGGACCTCGGTTCGGCGAAGAAGCTGAACAGGTTCGTGGTCCGGCACGCCCAGGCGGGCGGGGAGAGCGCCGCGTACAACACCCGGGACTTCTCACTCCAGACCCGCGTGAAGAGCACCGACCCGTGGACGACCGTCGCCACCGTGACCGGCAACACCGCGGGCACCACCACCCATCCGGTGGACACCACCGCCCGCTACGTCCGGCTGGTCGTCACCAAGCCCACCCAGAGCGGCGATCCGGCCGCCCGGATCTACGAGTTCGAGGCCTGGGGCCAGTAGGCGTCCGCACCGCATCTCCGTACCGGGTAGGCCTCCGTCACCGCGTAGGCCTCCGTACCGAAAGGACCACCCCCCGTGCCGGTCACCACCATCACCGCCGTCGAGAGCACCGACCTGTTCGTCGGCCCCGAGGACGCCCCGCGCCAGATCCTGCGGGTGACGGTCGAGGGGCCGGCCGCCCCGATCACCGTCAGCGGGACGGGCGTCCGCGGCGAGGCGACCGGCACGGGGCTGGTCGACGTCCCCCTGGAGATCACCGGAGCGTCCGTCGGCGCGCAACTTCCCGTCACGGTGAGGGTGGTGGGGAGCGAGGCGGCCGGTGTCGTGGAGGTCGCCGAGCCCGGCTGGACGATGTTCCTGGTCTCCCACTTCCACTACGACCCGGTCTGGTGGAACACCCAGGCCGCCTACACCTCGCCGTGGGAACTGCTCGGCGCCGACGCCACCACCCGGCCGCTCTGGGAGCGCAACGGCTTCGCCCTCGTCGACGCCCACCTCGACCTGGCCCTGCGGGACCCGGTGTACAAGTTCGTGCTGGCCGAGGTCGACTACCTGAAACCGTACTTCGACCAGCACCCGGAGCGGCGCGCGGTGCTCCGCACGCTGCTGGAGCGCGGGCAGGTCGAGCTCGTCGGCGGCACCTACAACGAGCCCAACACCAACCTCACCGGCGCCGAGACGACCATCCGCAACATCGTCCACGGCATCGGCTACCAGCGCGACATCCTCGGCGGCGACCCGCAGACCGCCTGGCAGCTCGACGTGTTCGGCCACGACCCGCAGTTCCCCGGCCACCTCGCCGCGGCCGGCCTCACCGGCAGCGCGTGGGCCCGCGGGCCGTTCCACCAGTGGGGCCCGATCCAGAAGAACTTCCGCCAGGGCAAGGACGACGCCCGGGTGATGCAGTTCCCCAGCGAGTTCGAGTGGATCGCGCCCGGCGGGGAGGGCGTGCTCACCCACTACATGCCGCACCACTACTCGGCCGGCTGGTGGATGGACTCCTCGCCCGACCTCCCCGCCGCCGAACAAGCGGTGTACGAGCTGTACCGCAAGCTCAAGCCGGTCGGCGCGACCAGGAACCTGCTGCTGCCGGTCGGCACGGACTACACCCCGCCGAACAAGTGGGTCACCGCGATCCACCGCTCCTGGCCCGAGAAGTACCTGTGGCCGCGCTTCGTCTGCGCCACCCCGCGCGACTTCCTGGACGCCGTCCGGGCCGAACTCGCCGCCACCGGGCGCCGGCCCAGCCCGCAGACCCGCGACATGAACCCGGTGTACACCGGCAAGGACGTCTCCTACATCGACACCAAGCAGGCCCAACGGGCGGGCGAGGTCGCGGCGGTGGACGCGGAGAAGCTCGCCGCGCTGGCCGTCGTCAACGGGCTCGGCGCCTACCCGGCCGCCGCGCTCGACAAGGTGTGGCGCCAACTCGCCTACGGGGCCCACCACGACGCGATCACCGGCTCGGAGTCGGACCAGGTGTACCTGGACCTGCTGGGCGGCTGGCGGGAGGCGTACGACCTGGCCTCGGCGGTCCGGGACGCGGCGCTGGACGCGCTGACGGCGCGGATCTCCACGGTGGGCATCTCCACGACGGGCGTCGGCTCGGCGGGCACCTCCACGGCGGGCGTCGGCTCGGCTCTGGTGGTGACCAACACGCTGTCCTTCGACCGGACGGATCTGGTCTCGGTCGAACTCCCGTCCGGTGAAAGGTCGGTGCGGGTCGTGGACGACACCGGCGCGGCCGTGCCGAGCGCCGTGGACCGGGGCGTGCTGCGGTTCCTGGCCGCCGACGTGCCCGCGCTCGGCTGGCGCACCTGGCGGTTGCTGCCCGGGGAGCCCTCGGCCCCGGCGTGGGCCGAGGCCGAGGGCGTGGTGATCGCCAACGAGCGGTACCGGGTGACGGCCGACCCGGCGCGCGGCGGCGGGCTCGGATCGGTGTACGACCTGCTGCACGAACGGGAGTTGATCCAGGAGGGTCGGATCGGCAACGAACTGCGGGTGTACGAGGAGTACCCGCAGCACCCCGACTTCGGCGAGGGCCCGTGGCACCTGGTGCCGAGCGGGCCGGTGGTCGGCTCCGGGGACGGCGCCGGTTCCGTGCGCCGCGAGACCGGGCCGCTCGGCGAGCGGCTGGTGATCGCGGGGACGGTCGACGGCCTGCGCTACGAGCAGACGGTCACGCTGTGGCGCGGGCTGGACCGGGTCGACTGCCGCACCAGGGCGGTCGACTACTCCGGCGCCGACCGGCTGCTGCGACTGCGCTTCCCGGTGGACGTCCCCGGCGGGCTGCCGGTCAGCGAGGTCGCCGGCGCGGTCGTCGGGCGCGGCTTCGCGATGCCGGACGTGGACTCGGCGGAGGCGCCGTGGACGCTGGACAACCCGGCCAACACCTGGTTCGGGCTGGGCGCCACCGCGCGGGCGGAGCTCACCTCGGCCTCCGGCGAGGTCATCGGCTCGCGCGCGCTCGGCGTCGCCGAGGTGGTCGTCCCGACCCTGGACGACGCCGCCGACGCCCGTCCGCTGCTGGTCGCGCTGGCCCGGGTCGGCGTCACCGCCACCACCTCGGGGGCGGACTGGGCGCGGTACGGCTGGCTGGACGTCGACTCCAACCTGCCGGACTTCCGGATCGTCGTCGGCGGCCCGGAAGTCAACGACGCGGCAAAGGAGTTGATCGACCGGACGGGCGAGGAGTACGCGGCCGCGCTCAAGGCGCACGGCGCGGTGTGGGTGCCCGCGCTGACACCGCTGGCCGAGGTGTGGCGGCCCGACGCGGACCTGCGGGACCTGCGCTCCCTGCCCGCCCTGGTGGTCGCCGATGTGCCGGCCCTGGTGGACGACCTCGCCGACGCCCGGATCACCGCCGTCTGCCCGATGACGGTGTCGGAGCCGGTGTCGGTGCCGGTGCCGGTGCCTGTGCCGGTGCCGGAGTCGGAGGAACTCGCCGACCACACCGTGGCGTTGCTCAGCTTCGGCCTGCCCGGCTTCGCGGTGGACACCACCGGCGCGCTGCACCTGTCGCTGATGCGCTCCTGCACCGGCTGGCCGTCCGGGGTGTGGATCGACCCGCCCCGGCGCACCCTGCCCGACGGCGCCTCCTTCCAACTCCAGCACTGGACCCACGAGTTCGGCTATGCCCTGGTCGGCGGTGACGGTGACTGGCGGGCGCAGGCACTGCCCGCGCGGGGGCAGGAGTTCAACCACCCGCTGTACGCGCGGATCCTGGCCGCGCCGCAGGACGGCCCGCTGCCCGCCACGCTGTCCTGGCTGCGGGTCGAACCGCAGCGCGAGGTGCTGCTCGGCGCACTCAAGCCGGCCGGGAACCCGATCGCCCACGGCTCGGCGGCGCCCGTCGGACCCGAGCTGACCGTGCGGCTGGTCGAATCCACTGGCCTCGGCCGGACGGCGGCACTCGGCGGTGCGCTCGGGCTGACCGACCTGCGGGCGGCCGACCTGCTGGAGCGCCCCCTCGGCCCGGCCGAGCTGGACCTGCCCGGCTCGTCGATCACCACCCTGCTCGCCGCGCCCGGCGTCTCGGCCCGGCCCGGGGGCACGGCCGGGGGTACGGTACTCGGCCCGGTCGCCGAACCCGCCCAGCCCGTCCATGCCCGCTACTGGCTGCACAACCGGGGCCCGGCGCCGCTCGGCTACCTGCCGGTGTCGGTCGGCGCCTCGCCCGGGCTGCTGCGGACGGCGGGGGAGCCGGTGACGCTCTCGGTCGCCCTCTCCTCCCAGCTGCGGGACGCCGCCGTCGAGGGCACGGCCGTCGTGCTGCCGCCGGAGGGCTGGGCGACCAGCCTCGCCAGCCGCCCGTACCGGCTCGCCCCCGACGGCCACCTGCGCTTCCCGGTCACCCTCACCCCGCCGGCCGACGCCCGGCCCGGGCTGCACTTCGCCGCCGTCCGGATCGAGCACGACGGACAGGCGGTCGAGGACGTGGTCACCATCGCCGTCGGCGACCTCCCCGCGCTGCTGCCGGTCCCCGGCGACGCCCCGGAGGACTGGACGGCCGCCCAGGGCACCAAGGCGACGACCGGCCGCGACACCGGGCTGTCCGTGGACGTCGGTGCCGAGACCCTGCGGGTGGCGCCCGGCGGCCGGGCCACCCTCGGGCTCACCCTCACCAATCGCACCAGCGGCGAGATCCGCGGCGAGCTGCAACTGGTCTCCCCGTGGGGGACGTGGGAGGCCGTCGCCGACCCGGTGCGCGGCTTCGCCGTCCCCGCCGACTCGGCCGTCACCGTCGACTTCGCCGTCACCGCCCCCGAGTCCCTCGACCCCGGCGCGTACTGGGCCCTCGCCAAGGTCATGTGGTTCGGCCGCTGCCAGTACGCCCCCACCGTCGCCCTGGTGGTGGAGGCATGACCCTCGGCCTGCTCGACGGACGCCCCCTCCCGCGCACCGCCCTCGACGCCCGCCTCGCCGCCCTGCGGGGCGGCCCGCGATCCACCGCCCTCCCCCTGCCCGGCAGTTCGGAGGACCGGCAGCTCACCCGGTGGGTCGCCCAGGTGCTGCTGACCGAGGCCCTCTGCGAGACGGTCGCCGCCGAACGCGGCCTCCCGGTCGTCGCCCCCGGCCCGTCCCGCCTCGACCAACAGGCGGCCGTCGAACTCGGCTCCATCACGGCGGCCGCCTACGAGGGCAGCGCGGCCGTCCGTGCCGTCTACGCATCCGTGACCGCCGGCATCGAGCCGTCCGCCGCCGACGTCGCCCACTACCGCGCCGTGACCGCCCGCCCACCGACCACCCGCTGGCACCTCGCCCTCCCCGACGGCGGCTTCGAAGCCGACCCCGACACCCTCCCGGAGGCCCTCGCCGAGGCGCTTCGGGAGGCCCCACCGGGTGAGTGGGTCACCGTCGGCCCCTGGACGGCGATGCTCCTCGCCACCCTGGCCGTCCCCCGGAACCCCGACCCCACCCCGGCCCTCCGGGAGGCCGCGCGAAGGGCGGAGTTCGTCCGCTGGCTGGACCACGAGCGGGCCCAACGCCTCACCCTGGTCGAGGGATTGGAACACCCCGGCGACCCGGCCCAACCCGACAACCACCACCGCCACTGAGCGCCTTGACAATGAGCCTGCCGCGCCCGGCGCCCGGGCGCGGCAGGCACCTGGCTTCGTTAGGCTGCCGTCATGATCCGTGCAGTGGTGTTCGACGTCGGCGAGTGCCTGGTGGACGAGACCCGGGAGTACGGCACCTGGGCGGACTGGCTGGGCGTTCCTCGGCACACCTTCGTCGCGCAGTTCGGCGCCGTGATCGCGCAGGGCCGCGACTACCGTGAGGCCTTCCAGGTCTTCCGACCGGGCTTCGACCTGTACGAGGAGCGCGAGAAGCGGGCGGTGGCCGGTCAGCCCGAAACCTTCGACGAGGAGGATCTGTACCCCGATGTCCGCCCGGCCCTCGCACGGCTGAGGGCGGACGGCCTCTGGCTCGCGATCGCGGGTAACCAGACCGTGCGGGCCGGCGCGATCCTTCGCCGGCTGTTCACGGACGACGTCGACCTGATCGGCACCTCCGACGACTGGGGCGCGAGCAAGCCGGATCCGGCGTTCTTCGAGCGGGTCGCGGAAGCGGTCCCGGCGCGACCGGAGGAGATCCTCTACGTCGGCGACCGCCTCGACAACGACGTCCTCCCCGCTGCCCGGGCCGGGATGTGCACCGCGCTGATCCGCCGGGGGCCGTGGGGCTGGATCCAGCAGCACGATCCCGCTGCTGATCGGGCGACCTTCCGGATCGACTCGCTCAGCCAGCTGCCGGAGCTCATCGCGAAGGCTGTCTCTGGAGCGAACTGACCGTCGCCGACCGGGAGTAGAGGCGGTCGTCGACGCGCCGGACCGAGTTCGGGTCCTGCCGGCTCGCGAGCGCCCGGCGGGCCTCTCGGATGCGATCCACGCCGGTGGCGTACCAGGTCGCGCCCAGCTGATCGAGTGCCTGCTCCAGCAGAGCACACGCCGTATCAGGCGATTGGGGCCCGCTGTTGCCGGCCCGCCGAGCAGTGCGTTCGGCGGGCCGGTTCGACTGTCCGCCGGTGCCGTATCCAGGGGTCGGGCAGGAACCGGGCGAAGGGGGCAGCTGCAGTCCGGCGAGGCTTTCGGTGGGGGTCTGCGCGGTGGATCTTTAGGCCGGAAAGTCGCTATCCGAAACCGATGATCAAACCATAGGAATAGCTCCACGGCCTGACCGGCCACCCCCGATCAGAAGGAGCCACCGCCCATGATTCGCCTCCGTACCACCTGTATGGCCATCGCCGGCACCGCGGCGATGTTGGCCCTGGCCGCGGCGCCCGCCCAGGCCGCCCCGGGCGACGTCACGACCATGTGCGGAAGCACTCTCACCCCGGCCGGCTCCGTCGATGTGAGTTGGGGTTACAGCAGCAGTTGCGGTACGCAGAGCTTCAGCCCGAACATCAAGCAGGTGAAGCAGCTCACCGGACTGCCCGTCGGCACCGTGGTCCAGGCCTGCAGCACCACCTACCCGCCGGCGGGCTGGGTCCAGACCGGTTCGTACTACACCAGCAGCTGCGTCGCCTGGTCGAACCCGAGCTTCAACAACAACGCCTGGCAGCTGAAGCGCGTCTCCTGACCCGGCGACTCCGGCTGCGCGATGCGGAGGGCCCCGGCCGATCGCCGGGGCCCTCCGTCGTTCACGATCCACCTCGACGGGGGACGGGCCGGCCCGGGGGTTGTTGATCTAGGGTGTGTCTGACCATTCGCGTCGGATCAGCGCGCGGCGTTGGGGTGCGTGCATCGCAAGGCGGAGGAGGGAGCCCAATGCAGCGCATTGGCGACCGACGACAACGCGGCGAGGTGCGTGCCCCGGCGTCGCGCGCCCGGCGGGAATGGTCAGACACACCCTAGGGTGGGCCGGTGCCGGGTGCTAGTCGTGCGTCGCGACGCAGGGCGTCGAGGGCGGTCGACGTGGCGGTCGGTGTGGCGGTCGAACGACAAGGGAGCAGGGACATGCGCGAACTCACCTATGGCGACATCGAAGCCGCCGGGGAGCGGATCGCCGGGCACGTTCGCCCGGTCGCCCTGGCGGCGGTCGAGGAGCGTACGGAGCCCGGTGAGCTGTGGCTGGCGCTGGAGTTCATGCAGCACACCGGGTCGTTCAAGGCCCGTGGTGCGCAGAACTTCCTCCGGGCCCACGGGGAGGCCGGCACCCTGCCCGACGCGGGGGTGACCATCGCCTCCGGCGGGAACGCCGGGCTGGCGTGTGCCTGGGCGGCCCGGCAGCTGGGCGTGCGGGCGACGGTGTTCGTGCCGGCCACGGCGCCGGCGGTGAAGGTGTCCAAGCTGCGCGGCTACGGCGCCGACGTGCGGCTGGTGGGTTCGGAGTACGCGGAGGCCCAGGCCGCCTGCGCGGAGTTCGCGGCGGTCGGCGGTGCGCTCGCGGCGCACGCCTACGACCACCCGCTGATCGCGGCCGGGGCGGGCACGCTGCTGGAGGAGATCCGGGACCGGATCCCGGGCCTGGACACCGTGGTGGTCGCGGTCGGCGGCGGCGGGCTGTTCGCGGGGGTCGCCACCGCCGCACGGGAGCACGGCGTGCGGACGGTCGCGGTGGAGCCGGGGAACTCCCGGGCGCTGAACGCCGCGCTGGCGGCGGGCCGTCCGGTCGACGTGCCGGTGGACTCGGTCGCCGCGGACTCGCTCGGGGCCCGGCGGGTCTCGGCCACGGCGTTGGGTGTCGCCCAACTGGGCGGCGTCCGGAGTGTGTTGGTGCCGGACGAGGAGATCGTCGGCGCGCGCCGTGCCCTGTGGGACGACCGCCGGGTGGCCGTCGAGCACGGCGCCGCCACCGCCCTCGCGGCGCTGGGCGGCCAGGCGGGCGGCTACCGGCCCGAGCCCGGCGAGAAGGTCTGCGTGGTGCTGTGCGGGGCCAACACCGATCCGTCGGACCTGGTCACGACCCCGGACGCCGGGCCCGGTGCTGAGGGTCGCTGAGGGGCTCCGAGGTGGGTGAGGACGGCGAGGACGCGCCGGTCGCCGCTGTCCTCGGGCGGGAGGTCGAGTTTCAGGAAGATGTTCCCGACGTGCTTGTGCACGGCCCGCTCGGTGACCACGAGGCGAGCGGCGATCTCGGAGTTGCCGTACCCCTGGGCCATCAGCGCGAGGACCTCGCGTTCGCGCTCGGTGAGCCGGGACAGCGGGTCGGTGGTTGTCGCGAGCAGCTGCCGGACCACGTCCGGGTCCAGCGCCGTGCCGCCGGCCGCGACCCGGTGGAGCGCGTCGAGGAAGTCGTCGACGCGGGCGACCCGGTCCTTGAGCAGGTAGCCGACGCCGGTGCCGTCGGCGAGTAGCTCCCGGGCGTAGGTGTCCTCGACGTACTGGGAGAGCACGAGGATCGGCAGCCCGGGGACGCGCTCCCGGGCGTGCAGCGCGGCCCTGATGCCCTCGTCGGTGAAGGAGGGCGGGAGCCGGACGTCCACCACGGCCACGTCCGGCCGGTGGGTGACGGCGGCCGTCAGGAAGGACGCGGCGTCCCCGGTGGTGGCGAGCACCTGGTTCCCCAGGGCCTCCAGCAGCGCGGTGAGTCCTTGCGCGAGCAGCGCGTTGTCCTCGGCGATCACGATGCGCACGGGCACTCCACGGTGATCACGGTGGGGCCGCCGGCCGGGCTCCGGACCAGCAGGACGCCGTCGACGGCCTCGACGCGCTGCCGGATGCCGCGCAGTCCGGTTCCGCGTGGTCCGGCGGTGCGTGGTCCGGTTCCGCGTGGTCCGGCGGTGCGTGGTCCGGTGCCGTGCGGTCCGGCTCCGCGCGGCCCGGTGCCGTCGTCGGGCCCGGCCTCGGCCGCGCCGCCCCGGCCGTCGTCGGTGATCTCCGCCCGCAGGGTGGCGCCCGTCCTGGCCAGGGTGACGGTCACGGCGCCGGCGTCGGCGTGCTTGGCCGCGTTGGTGAGCGCCTCGGTGACGGCGAAGTACACGGCGACCTCGATCTGGGCCGGTACGTCCCCGAGTTCACCGACCTCCACGGTGGCGGGCACCGGGCAGCGGGCGACGACCGCCGAGACCGCGCCGGCCAGGCCCCGGTCGGCGAGGACCGGCGGGTAGACGGACCGCAGCACGTCGCGCAGTTCGGCCATCGCCTCCTCGGCGCCCTCCCGGGCCCGGGTCAGCAGCGGGCCCACCGCGGCGGGGTCGGAGCCGAGCGTCCGTTCGGCGAGCCCGAGTTGCATGGCGAGGGTGACCAGCCGGGCCTGGGTGCCGTCGTGCAGGTCCCGCTCGATGCGGCGCAGCTCGTCGCCGTGCGCGGCGATCGCTCCGGTACGGGTCCGGTCCAGCGTGGACACGCGCTCGGCGAGGACCGCGGCGGCCGAGGGGGCGAGCAGCCACCGGCTCAGCGCGGCCGCCGTCCTGGCGAGCAGGGGCAGGCCGAACAGGGCGAGCAGCGCGCTCAGCAGGAACTGGGGGACCCCGGCGTAGAGCGCGGACCCCCAGCTGTCGACCGGGACGTTGAGGAGCGGCCTGATCGGATCGTCGGCCGGGAACAGCCACCACAGGCCGACGAGCGCGAGCACGGCGGCCGGGAACAGGAACAGCGCCGTGCCGAGCAGCCCGAGCGCGGTGCCGACGACCGCCATGACGGCCGCCCAGCGCAGGTCACGGCCGGTCGCCGGATCGGAGAGGACCGCCCCCAGGCGCCTGCGCGGGTGCGGTCCGGCCGGTGCCGGAGAGTTCGCCGTCCACCGCCCCAGGAGGGCGCGTTCGCCGTCGGCGAGCCACCGCAGCAGCCGGAGTTCGGGCGGCAGGACGAGCAGGCCCACGCCGACCAGGCAGAGCGCCGCCGAGTACAGGAGGACGGGCACCAGTACGAGCAGGGCCAGCCCCCGGACGAACACGGCAGCGCAGTACCCGGCGGCACGGGCCGAGCGCGCCGCGCCCGCCCGCGACGCCCGCGTCATCGAAGTGTCGTTCACGGCGGCCAGTCTCCCCTCCTCGGGCTCCCGACGCAGTGGAGCGTGCTACACCATCGGTCGACGCGCCTGCACGATCGTCCCGGCCCCCTCGCGGTTCGTAGCGTCACGGCCATGAAACGAACGAACACCTCGGACGGCTCGCGCTCCGAGCTGGTGCTGTTCCTGACGATCAGTTTCGTCGGCGCCTGGATCACCATGGTCCCGCTCTGGCTGGACGGCCTCCGCCGGACGAGCGCGGCGCAGGGGACGCCACGGCTGGCGGCGGTGTGCATGGTCCTGATGATGCTGGTGCCGGCCCTGACCGCCTTCGGCCTCACCGTGCGCGGCCGGGGCCCGCGCCAGGCCCTGCGGCTGCTCGGGCTCGCCCGGTCCACTCCCTGGCGGCACGAACTCCGTTCCGTGGCCGTCGCGTTGACGATCCCGCTCGGCCTCACCGCGGCCGGGCTGACCGTCGCCACGCTCACCGGCTGGTACGCCCCCGCGCACCTGCCCGGGCCCGGCACGGTCGTGCCGCTGGTGCTGAGCGCGCTGGTGTCCGTACCGCTGTACTTCGGCGAGGAACTCGGCTGGCAGGGCTACCTGTTGCCCCGGTTGCTGCCGTACGGCCGGGCCCGCGGCCTGCTGATCGGCGGCGCGATCTGGGGAGCCTGGCACGTCCCGATGACGGCGCTCGGCGGGAGCTACCCCGGCCATTCGGTGCTGCTGGGCATACCCGTCGCCGTGGTGACGGCCATGCTGCTGGGTACGGTCATCGCCGCCATCCGCTTGTCCACCGGGTCGGTGTGGGCGGCCGTCGCGGCGCACCTGTCGCTCAACGAGTTCACGCTGCCGCTGACCCGCGAGGTCTCGGGCCGCATCGTCGACCCGCTGCTGGCCGGCCCGTTGAGCATTTCGACCTGGCCGGTGACCGGCCTCGTGGTGCTGGTCGGCTGGCTGCTCCACCGGCGGAGTGCCGGCCGGGGCCCGGCGCTGCGGAACGGGCAACTCCGTTGATCGGCAGGGTGCGTTGCGACATGATCGGGGTCCGCCCGATTCGCTGGAGGTACGACGACGTGGCACCGACCGACGAGGCACGGACCGACGAGGCACCGACCGACGAGGCACGGACCGGCGAGGCAGGGACCGACGAGGCACGGACCGGTGAGGCAGGGACCGGCGTGGCGCGGCCCGACGTGGGATGGTCCGAGCGGCTGGTGTCGCACGACGGTGTCCGGCTCGTCTGCCGGGACTGGGCCGGGCCGGGCCGGCCCGTCGTGCTGCTGCACGGGCTGGCCGGGCACGCGGGTGAATGGGACGCGGTGGCAGCGGAGTTGAGCACCCGCCACCGGGTCGTCGCGGTCGACCAGCGCGGACACGGCGCGAGCGAGCGCCGCCCGCCGGAGGTCTCCCGTGCCGCCTACGTCGCCGATGTGGTGGCCGTCGTCGAGCAGTTGGGGCTGCGACGGCCGGTCCTGGCCGGGCAGTCGCTCGGCGGGCACACGGCCATGCTGACCGCCGCCGCGCACCCCGGACTCGTCGGCGGGCTGGTACTCGTCGAGGCCGGCCCGGGCGGGCCCGACCCGGACGTGGCCGGGGAGGTCGGCGACTGGCTCGACTCCTGGCCGACGCCCTTCCCCGCTCGCGAGGCGGCCGTCGAGTTCCTCGGCGGCGGATCGGTCGGCGCGGGCTGGGCGGCCGGGCTGGAGGAACGCGACGGCGGCTGGTGGCCGCGCTTCGACCGGGACGTGATGGTGGACTCGCTGACGGAGCTCACCCAGCGGTCCTTCCTGGCGGAGTGGGCGCGGATCGCCTGCCCCACGCTGGTCGTCCTGGGCCAGTCCGGGTTCGTCCCGGCGGCGGAGGCCGATGAGATGCTCCGGCGGGGCCCCGCCACCATGGCCGTCAGCATCCCCGGCACCGGGCACGACCTGCACCTGGAGCGGCCGGAGGCGCTGCACGCCGCACTCGCGGCCTTCCTCGTCGGGATCACCGACTGAGCGGGTCGGTGCCCGCTGGCCCGGTGCCCGCCGTCCCGGGGGGTGGTGTCCCGGGGGGTGGTGTCCGGGCCGGAGCGGGCTCCGCCCGCGGGGACGCCTCCGGCCCGAACCGGTGCCGGTAGGCCGACGGCGAGATGCCCGTCTCCCGGCGCACCAGCACCCGCAGGTTGGCGGCCGTGCCCAGTCCGCTGCGGCGCGCGACCACCTCCATCCGGGACTCGCCCCGCTCGATCAGCCGGCAGGCCAGGGCCACCCGTTCCCCGGTGAGCCAGGCCAGCGGTGTGGTGCCCAACTGGGCGCGGAACCGGCGGTGCAGCGTGGCCGGGCTGACCGCCGCGCGCACCGCCAGGTCGGCGACGGTGAGCGGTGCGTCCAGCCGTTCCTGCGCCCAGGCCAGCAGCGGCGCCAGTGACTCGTCCGTCCGCTCGGGCACCGGCCGTTCCACGAACTGCCGCTGCCCGCCGTCGCGGTGGGCCGCGAAGACCAGCCGACGGCTCACCGCGTTGGCGATCTCGGCACCGTGGTCGCGGCGCACCACGTGCAGGCCCAGGTCGAGCGCGGCCGCGCTGCCCGCGGCCGTCAGGATGTCGCCGTCGTCCACGAACAGCACGTCCGGTTCGAGCCGGACGGACGGGAAGCGGGCCCGGAAGTCGTCCGCCCACTGCCAGTGCGCGGTGGCCCGCCGCCCGTCCAGGACCCCGGCCTCGGCCATCGTGAAGGCGCCGCTGCAGAACCCGACCAGCCGCGCGCCCCGCGCGTGCGCCCGCCGGACGGCCTCCAGTACGGCGGGGCGGCGCGGCACCTCGACGTCGGGCCGGTTCGGGACGATCAGGGTGTCCGCCGTGTCGGCCGCCTCCAGGCCGGCGACCCCGGTGAGGGTGAAGAACCCGTCCCGCATCAGGGTGCTGGGCTCGGGGGAGCAGAGCCGGAAGTCGTACAGCTCGCGGCCGACCTCCGGCCTGCGCAGACCGAACACCTCGGTGGCGCAGCCGAGTTCGAAGGGGTTCGAGTTGGCGTCGACGATCACGACCACCCGGTGCGGGCCGGCCGTCGGGGGGTGCGGCTGCTGCGGTGGTTGCGGCTGCGAGGATCCTTGCGACATGTGCCATGTCTAGCACTCACGCCGGGCGGGCGGGCCGGCCCAGGATGGGCGCATGAGCAACCGACCCATCGCCCTCGGCCAGGCCCTGGCCTCCTTCGACGCCCTGTGGAGCCCCCGCATCGTCACCCGCGTCAACGACTACGACGTCCGGATCGCCAAGGTCCACGGCGAACACGTCTGGCACGCCCACGACGACACCGACGAGTTCTTCCTCGTCCTCGACGGCGAACTCCGCATCTCCCTGCGCGAACCCGCCGGCGAACGCACCGTGCTGCTCCCGAAGGGCTCCGTCTTCACCGTCCCGCGCGGCACCGAGCACAAGCCGTCCGCCCCGGACGGCGCCGCGATCCTGATGTTCGAACCCACCGGCACCCCCACGGTCGGCGACCGCCACGACCCCGTCCCGGCCCACGTCGACGCGACCACCGGCCACGCCCTGGACACCTGACGACCGGAGCCAGGGCGCCGGGAGGGCACGGGTAGCGTCGGGAGCATGACTGAACCCAGTGACTGGACCTACGTGGTGACGGACATCGAGGTGGACGGCCCGTGGGCCGGCGCCAACTCGATGCGGTCCTTCGCCTCCGTCGCCACGACGACGGACGGGCGGACCTTCGGCGAGTTCGAGGCCGTCCTCGAACCGCTCCCCGGGGCTGCGCCGAACCCGCGGACCAAGGAGTGGTTCGACTCCGAGCCGGGCACCTGGGAGGCCGCGACCGTGGACCCGCAGCCGGTCGCCCAGGTGATGGCCGGCTACGTGGAGTGGGTCCGGTCACTGCCCGGGCCGCGGGCCTTCGCCGCCGCGCCGGTCTCCTTCGACGGGACGTGGATCGACTACTACCTGCGCCGGTTCACCCCGTACGGACTGCACCAGGGGCCGTACGAGGAGGACCGCCTCTTCCACGGCCCGGCGCTGTGCCTGCGCACCTACACGGCGGCCCTGACCGGCCGCCCGCCGGCGGACCTGGCCTCGCCGAAGCTGCCGCCGCACTGGCTGGGCGACGTCCCGCACACCCACAAGGCCATCGACGACGCCCGCGGCTTCGCCCACCTGCTGCACTTCCTCACCCGCACCACGGGCACTCCGGCGCTGTGCCTGGAGGCGTGAGCCGTACCCGCCGGCGGGGTGGCCGAAATGATTGGCGTGAACCTGACACAGAAGTTCGGGTGATCTTCACTCCTCGCGCACCTCCGGCTGGTTGTGTGGTGCCCACAGCCTGCCCGGGCACGGATGGCCCGGGCAGCACGAAGGAAAGGCACTGCTCATGCGACGCATCGCAACGGTGGTCACCGGCCTGCTCGCGGCCGGCGCGGCCACGGTGATCCTCACCACCGGCACCGCCCAGGCCCTCACCACGGACGCGACGCAGCTCGGCTCGGTCCACCTGACCAGGACCGACGCCGCCGGCAACACCGCCTCGGCGGACCTGTCCTGTACCGCCGTGCAGTCCGGCGCCGGCTTAACCGTCACCGGCACCGGCACGGTCGCCGACCCGACCGCCGCCTGCAGCGAACTGGCGGGCGTCAACGGCGACTTCGCCAAGCTGCTGGTCCACCCGACCTGGCTGCCCACGGCCCAGCAGGCCCCGGTCACCGCCACCGCCCAGGGCAACTGGGGCGCCACCGCCGTCACCTGGTCCCACACCTACGCCAACGGCAGCACGCTGACCAAGTACACCGGGGACGTCTTCGGCTTCTGAGCCCGGTTGTGACACCTGCCCACGGCGTGGCCGCCCCCGCTATCGGGGGGCGGCCACGCCGTTAGCCGTTCCACCGACGGGTCCGCTCTCCGCCGTGTTCATGGGATGTGCCTCTTGCACTCATGGGGGTACCGCGGCTGTCGGCTACCTCATCGCGGTTGAAAGTGCCGTAAGTCGAGAAGGGTACGGCCGGGACGCGCGACGGCGAGCCGCGACCTCTCCGCGCCCCTTCGCGCCGGCACCGCCGCGCCCCGGACAAACTACCGTGTCCGGCAAAAGGGAAGTCAACTGAGGGTTTCTGCATTCGTGTCCACTTTGGTCCGGCGGTTTCCGATTCACGCCGGCCATGATGTGCGTCACGTGGTGGTCGAATCTTAAATTCCCTAGACCTGGCACTTCCCTTCCCTTTACTCTCCGCCGGGGTCATCCGTTCGTGCGCTTCCCGTGGATGACAGGCAGTCAGTGTGCAAGGGGGTAGGGATGTTGATCGATCATGTCCGCTTCCGGCGAGTGCCGGACCGGGAGGGGGCGCCGCCCGGGCGGGCCCGGTCCCGACTGGCGCTGGTGAGCACGGTGGTGATCCTGGCCTCCCTCGTGTCGCCGCTGGCGCCCGCCTATGCGGCGGCGTCGAGCGGGGCCAAGGACGGGATCTGGACGCCGCCGAACACGCCGCTGGCGAAGACCGCCTCGGTCCCCGGGAGGGCGGACGAGCCCAAGGCGTCGACACCGCAGACCGGTTCGCCGAACTGGGTGCCGCCCAAGGCCGCACCGCGCCTGAAGACCGGCAGTGCGGTGGTGGGCCTGGACAAGGGGGCGTCGAAGCAGGCGGGTGACCTGCCGGTCTGGCTGGCGCCGGTCGCGCCGGCCGATCCCGTTGCCTCGGTACAGGTCCAGGTGGCGGACGGGACCACCGCGCCCGGCGCCGGTGCGCCCGGTGCGCTGGTGACGCTGTCCCGTGCGGAGGCGACGGAAGCGGCCAAGGTCCGGATCGGGGTCGACCTCGATCCGGTCGGGTACGGGGCTGACTTCGCTCACCGGGCGAGGCTGGTCCTGCTGCCCGAATGCGCGCTGACCACACCGGAAGCCGAAGCCTGTCGGGTGCGCACACCCGTCGCTTCGCACTACGACGACCAGGCCGAACGGCTGATCGCGGACGTGGACCTGCCCGCCGTGGACGCCTCCAGGGCCCGTCCGCGTGCGGAGTCGCAGTCGGCCGGGTCGGCGGTTGCCGCACCCAAGCTGCTGCTGGCGCTCGATGCCGCCCCGGAGAGCGGGACCGGCACCTACAGTGCCACCCCGATGGCCCCGAGCCAGAGTTGGGCCGCCGGAAACTCGTCCGGCTCGTTCACCTACAGCTACCCGATCGCGGTTCCGCCGACCCTCGGCGGCGGCGCTCCCTCGCTGGCGCTCGGCTACGACTCGGCGTCGGTCGACGGGAAGACGGCCTCGACCAATGCGCAGGCGTCGTGGATCGGCGACGGCTGGGACTTCGGTGCCGGCTTCGTGGAGCGGCAGTACCGGGGCTGTGACAAGGCGGGCATCCCCGGCTCGGGCGACCAGTGCTGGGCCGGTGCGAACCTGACCATGTCGCTCGGCGGGCATTCCGGTGAGCTGGTGCCCGATGATCCGTCCTGCGCCGGAGGCGCCGCGGCCGACGAACAGTCCAGGTGCACCTGGCGGTTGAAGCGTGACGACGGGACGAAGGTCGAGTTCCTCACGGGCGCGAACAACGGCACCTGGAACGGCTCGTACCTGAAGGTCACGGACACGACCTCCGGCACGGTGTACTACTTCGGCCTCAATCAGCTGCCGGCGGCGAACGGTTCGCCGAGCAAGGCCGGCCCGGAGAGCAAGTCGGCGTGGACCGTGCCGGTCTATTCTCCGAACGCGGGCGACCCCTGCTACGACGCCTCCAAGGGGAAGGCCTCGTGGTGTCAGACGGCCTGGCGCTGGAACCTCGACTTCGTCGTGGACGCGCACGGGAACCTGACCACGTACTCATACGCTCCAGAGACCAACTGGTACGCCCGTGGCGGTGGGCAGAACGGCCGGAAGGGTGAGCTCACCGCTTACACCCGCGGTGGGGCGCTGTCCTCGATCGGCTACGGGCAACTGCTGTCCGACCAGCTCGGCGCGAACGGCGGGTACCAGTCCGCAGCGAAGATCGACTTCGGGCTCGGTGAGCGCTGCCTGTCCGGCGCGACCGCCTGCGACCCGTCGCAGCGAACGGCCGCGAACGCGACCAACTGGCCGGACGTGCCAGTGGACAAGCAGTGCTCCGACACCGGCGCGTGCACCAACTTCGCTCCGACGTACTGGTCGACGAAGTGGCTGAACTCCCTCACCACCTCGGTCCGTTCCTCCGGCTCCTACCGGCCGGTGGACCAGTACGACTTCGTCCACGTGTTCAAGTCGCCGCAGAACGCGACCGAGAACGCGCCGATCGCGTGGTTGCAGTCGGTGAAGCGGACGGGCAAGGACACCGCCAACGGCCAGACCGAGCAGCCGCTGCCGGAGGTGACCTTCGCCGACCTGCTGGTGCCGAACCGGGTCGACGGCCTGGTGCCGGCGCGCCCGCGCTACAACCGGCCGCGCCTGGCGGTGATCACCACGGAGACCGGCGGCACGATCACGGTGTCGTACACCAAGGAGTCCTGCTCACGGACGGCCGGGCGGATGCCGGCCTCGGCCGACAGCAATACGATGCCCTGCTTCAACGTGAAGTGGTTCGACACCCAGGTCCAGGGCACGGTGGACGACTGGTTCCTGCGCTACCCCGTGGACACGGTGACGGTCGACCCGAACGGCAAGTTGGTCGCCGGTTCGGTGCCGATGACCACCTCCTACACCTACGGCCCGGCCGCTTGGCACCGCAACGACAGCGCCGTTCTGGAAGCCGACTACCGGACCTGGGACCAGTTCCGCGGCTTCGCCAGCGTCACCGCCGTCACCGGATCGGGCAAGGACGCACCGCAGGGCAAGACGACCACCAGCTACTACCAGGGCATGAACGGCGACCTCAAGGCCGACGGCAAGCCCAGGGCCGCGTCGGTGGCCGGGGCGAAGAGTGGTGCCAAGCCCGACGAGGAGTGGCTGACCGGCCGCGTCCTGGAGTCGGACAGCTACGCCGATGCCTCCGCCGCTGCGGGTTCGCCGCTCTCGTACACCGTCTACGGCTACGAACGCAGCCAAGACCTGAAGCCGACCGCCAGGCACGCGCGGACCGGCCTCCCGGACCTGATTGCCCAGTACGCGGCCACCAGGTCCGCCGTGGCGACGACCACCACCACGACCGCCGGAACCCGCACCAACTCGACGGTGACGACCACCGATCCCACGAACAACAACCGGGTCACCACCTCGCTGAGCACCGCGGACGGCACGCCGGACGTGTGCACCCGCTACCGCTACGCGGCAGCCGCGAACCCCCTGGTCACAGGGCTGGTCTCCGAGCAGTTCGTCATCTCAGGTGCCAACGCCTGCACCGCGGACGCGAACGCGTCCAACACGGTCTCCGACACGCGCACGCTCTACGACGGCCAGGGGTTCGGCACTGCCGGCAGCAAGGGAGAGGTGACCGGGGTCCAGGCCTTGGACGGCTACGACGCCAACGGCGTGGCGCGGTACGTCACCACGGCGGCCAGTACCTTCGACGGATACGGCCGGGTCACCTCGGTGACCGATCCGACGGCGACCGACAGCGCCAACCCCAGCGGTGCCGTCACCACCACGACGTTCAGCTCGGCGAACCCGGGTGAGCTGCCGAACAAGGTGGTCACCGGCACCCCGGCCCCGGCCGGGGCCCCGGACGCAGGGTCCCGACGCGAGACCGTCGTCACGCTCGACCCGGCTCGGGCCCTGCAGCTCACCTCGACCGATCCCAACGGCCGTAGGACCACTCAGACGTACGACGGTCTCGGGCGCCTGAGGGCGGTCTGGCTGCCCGGTCGGGACACCGGGGTCGGCGCGAACCTCACCTACGACTACTCGGTGGACGGCACCAAGGCGCCGTCGACCGTCACGGCGAAGACCCTACGCCCCGGTGATGCCGCCTACGGCACGGCGACGCGGATCGTGGACGGCCTGGGCCGGGTGGTGCAGACCCAGGGCGACCCGGCGACGCCCGCCTACCAGGGCCGATTGGTCACGGACACGTTCTACGACTCGCAGGGCCGGGTGAACCGCAGCCACGACACCTACTACGAGGACACCAACAAGCCGAACACGACCCGGTGGATCCCGGACGGCGCGATGGTGCCGAGCCAGAGCGTGGTGCAGTTCGACGGTCTGGGCCGGGTGGTGAACTCGCAGTTCGTGGCGCTGGGCAAGCCGCAGACCACGACGACGACGGCCTACCCCGGTGCGGACCGGGTGGACGTCACGCCGCCCGCCGGTGCCACCGCGACCAGCACGGTCACCGACGCGCGCGGGCGCAAGACGCAGGTGTGGCAGTACCGGACGGCCGCGGCGACCGGCAACCAGGCCGACGCGGACGTCACCGGCTACACCTACACGCCGGGCGGCCGGGCGGCGACCCGGACGGATTCGGCGGGGAACACCTGGAGTTACACGTACGACCAGCGTGGTCGTCTGGTGAAGGCCGATGATCCGGACGCCGGTGTCTCGACCCGCACCTACGACGCGGCGGGCCGCTTGGCCACGACGACGGATGCGCGGGGCCAGACGATCGCCATCGCGTACGACCTGTTGGGGCGCAAGACCGGGACGTTCAACGGTTCGGTCGCTCCGGCGAACCAGTTGACCGGTTACACGTACGACACCGTCGCGAAGGGCCAGACCGCCGGATCGACCCGCTACGTAGGCGGTGCGGGCGGTTCGGCGTACAGCAAGACCGTCACCGAGCTCGACACCGGGTACCGGCCGACCAGGACGAGCGTGTCGATCCCGGGCACCGAGATCGGGAGGACGGGGCAGGTGAGTTTCGACTACAGCTCCGCTTACAACCCGATCAGTGGGGCTGTCATCAGCGACACGCGTGCTGCGGCCGGTGATCTGGCGCAGGAGGCGGTGAACTACAACTACGACACCTATGGTCAGCTCAACGATGTGAGCGGAGCCGGGTACACGTACTTGCGGCAGGCGGACTGGGACGCGTACGGGCGCAACATCCGTGACACGATGAACCCTTGGGGGACCCAGGTCGTCTCGACGAACACCTACGACGAGTCGACCGGACGCCTGCTGACGCAGTACGTGGACAAGCAGACGGCCACCACGGGTACGGTCCAGAACACGACCTACGCCTACAATCCGGCCGGTCGGGTCACGGCGGTGCGCACGATTCCGGACAACAGTCCGGACCGGACGGACCTGCAGTGCTTCACGTACGACTACCTGGGCCGGCTCACCACGGCGTGGTCGGACACCGGGCGGCTCAACCAGCCCACCCCGTCCCTCGCCGGGCAGGGTGCCTGCGCCAACGCGACGCCCACCAGCGGGGCTTCGACGGCGGGTACCACCACCGTGGGCGGTAGTGCGCCGTACTGGCAGGACTACACCTACGACGCGGTCGGCAACCGGACCAAGCTGGTCATGCACAACCCGACCGGCGACCAGTCCAAGGATCTGACGATCGGTCAGGACGTGCCTGCCGCGGGGAGCCGCAACACGGGAACGGGTGCGGGTGGTCCGCACGCGCCGTCGGCCGTGAAGTCGACGTTCCCGAACAACGGCAGCACGCCGGGGAGTTACCAGTACGACGCGGCGGGCAACACGACGAAGATCGCCAACCCGGGTGCGAACAAGACCCTGGGCGCGGGCTTCGTGCTCAACCCGGGCGAGTCCGTGCGTTCCAGCAGCGTGCAGCTGACCATGCAGACCGACGGCAACCTGGTGCTGACCTCGCTGCGCAGCGGTGTGGTGGTGTGGTCGACCGGTACCGGTGGTCATGCGGGTGCGTGGGCGACGATGCAGGACGACGGCAACTTCGTGGTCTACGACCCGCAGCGGGTTCCGCTGTGGTCCTCGCAGTCGTGGGTCGGCCCGAACAGCAAGTACTTCGCGGTCGTCCAGGACGACGGCAAGTTCATGGTGTACGCACCCGGCTGGGCCCCGAAGTGGGACTCCCGCACCTGGAACGCGGTGGACGCGGCCAACGGCGCGGAGATGACCTGGGACGTCGAGGGCAAGCTCGCCACGATGAAGCAGGGCGGCGCCACCACCTCCTACGTCTACGACGCGGACGGCAACCAGCTGGTCCGCCGCAACCCCGGCAAGGTCACCGTCAACCTCGGCGCCGGCGACGAACTCTCCTACGACACCGGCTCCATGACCAGCACCGGCACCCGCTACTACAGCATGCCTGGCGGCGTGACCCTGGTCCGTCAAGGTGCGGCCAAGCTGACGTACCAGTTCTCCGACCACCACGGCACCGGCACTCTGTCCATCGACTCGGCCACCACCAACGTGAACCGCCGGTGGACCGACCCCTTCGGTGTCCTGCGCGGCTCCGGCAGCGGCACCTCGTGGGCCGGCGACAAGGGCTTCGTCAACGGGTTGAAGGACGACGCGACCGGCTTCACCAACCTGGGCGCCCGCCAGTACCAGCCCGGCACCGGCCGCTTCCTCAGCCCGGACCCGTTGCTGCTGCCCGACGACCCGCAGCAGTGGAACGCCTACGGGTACAGCAACAACGACCCGGTGAACAAGACGGACCCCACCGGCATGGCGCTGGAGGAGTGCGCGAGCGGAATGGCCAAGTGCTCCAACATGGGCACCAAGGTCGACACGACGCAGAACGGCCCCAACTACCAGAAGGTCGTCGACCAGGTGAACCGGGAAGCGCCGGCGCGCGAGGCCGGGTTCGTGCAGTTCATGATGCTCAAGGGGCTGCCGTTGGGGAAGAACTGGGTGGGCAGCGTGCCGTCCCAGTCGGACCTCGAACGCGACAAGCGGGCCGCGCGCCGGGCCTACGGGTTCGAGCTGGAGAAGGAGTACAAGAAGAACACCAACTTCAAGTACGAAGCGCAGCCCGGACAGACGCAGATCCCGGGGGCCGAGCCCTACGACTCGTTCGCTACCGGCAAGGCCAAGAAGTCCGAACTGATGGTCTGTGCCTACCTGGGTGCGGTCGACTGCTACGACGTGAAGCAGATCACGGGGTGGGCGGGCAATGCGCCGGCGGCGGAGTATCCGGACGACGACGGTGACACTCCCCGTAAGAACGCCCTCCGGCACTTCGTCTGGCAGGCGATGATCACGGTCAAGTACGGACGCCAGGATGCCGAGATGGTGGCGGACTCGCACGAGGCCTTCGGGGCCAGGGAGGGCCATGAGTACGCCGATCACATCTCGGACCTGGTGAACAACGAGTACGGCCGGAAGATGGGTGAGAAGATCGCGGCGGCGAACCAGGGAGCCTCGGAGTCGCAACTCAAGGGCGTCATCCTCGACGAGGCGAGGAAGTACATCGCTTCGAACGACTTCGCCCGACCGAGCGACTTCGAGTGACGGGAAAAGGCAAGGGAGGTCTTCGATGATCGGGCATGTGGGCCCGGGGCGACGTACGGGCGGTGGAGGGCGAGGAGTCCGACTCGCGCCACTGACCCTGCTCCTCCCGCTGATGGTGTCGTGTACGACTGCCGAGGAGCCGCCGCCCGTCGTCGGCTCCTGGAAGTCCAGTGTCGCCTCCATCGAGATCCTGGAAGGCGGCAAGCTCGGGGAAGTGAGTCTGCTGCCGGCCATGTGCCGGGGGGACAGCTCGTCGACGGCGGTGAAGTTCACCGGAACCTGGAAGCGGGGAAAGCTGGACGATGCCGGGCCCGGGGCGGTCGCCGAGCTGGCCTCCGTCAGCGGTGACCTGAAGTGCGAGCGGTTCTTCCAGTTCGTGAAGCGAAACGGTCAGGACCGGTTGCAGATGACCGGTGTGGACGCGGGTCAGGAGTCGTTCGTCCGGCAGTAGCCCGCGACCGACGGTGACGCACGCGGCGCCCGCTCCCAAGAGCGCCCCTCCCCCTGGACTTCGTCGGTCCGGGGGAGGGGCGCTGCCACGTCAGCCGGGGAGGCGGTCGTGGAGGAGGAAGGTCGTGAGCGGGTCGCGGACGAGGGGGTCGGTGAAGTCGACGCCGTGGCCGGTCGCGTCGATCGTCACCATGGCGGAGCGGTGGCCGAAGGCCGCGTGGGTCCGGCGGGCTCCGGAGTACGGGGTGGAGGGGTCGTAGCGGTTCTGGAGCATCAGGATGTCGCGCGGCCCGTCGGCGTTCGGGCGGACCTGCGGCTCCTCGGGGCGGTAGTGCCAGAAGGCGCACGGCCAGACGTTGCCGGACATGCCGGCGGTCAAGGGGTGGCGCCGCCGGTCGGCGGCGGTGCGCGCGGCGTAGCCGGCGGGGTCGCGCGGCCAGGCGGAGTCGCCGCAGATCACCGCGTCCTGGGCGGCGACGAAGTTGTCCGGGATGACGGTGGGGAGCGGGTTGCCGCCGGAGCCGCCGTCCGACACCGAGGGCGACCGGGTGGCGGCCCGTTCCAGGACGGCGGCGGCCAGCGGGTAGTAGCGCGGGTTGTTCAGTGAGGAGTAGGTGACGGCCCGCAGCTTGACGCCGTCCAGCACCCGGCCGTCCGACAGGACGAGGGGGTCGCGGTCGAGTTCGGCGGCGAGCCGCAGGTAGCTCGCCCGGACGGCGCCGGGGGTGGCGCCCAGGTGGAGGGCCGCGTCGCGGTCGGCGAGATAGCGGGCCAGGGCCGGGAAGGCGTCCTCGGTGCCCTCGCTGAACAGGCCGATCGCCTGCTGCTCGCCGCCGGGGGCCACGGTGCTGTCCAGGACCACGTGGTCGGCGCCGGCGGGGAACAGGCTGGCGTAGACCTGGCCCAGGTAGGTGGCGTAGGAGGTGCCCAGGTAGGAGATCCGGCGCTGCCCGAGCGCGGCCCGGATCCGGTCCAGGTCGCGGGCCGAGTTGGCGGTGGTGATGTCGGCGAGGTACGGGCCGGCGGCGGCCGCGCAGGTGTCGGCGATCCGGCGGGCGTAGGCCAGGTTGGCGGTGATCGAGCCGTCGGGCGCCGGGAACGGGTAGTTGAGCTGGGCGGCGCGGTCGGTGGCCGGCAGGTCGCAGTGCACCGGCGTGCTGTTGCCGACGCCCCGCTCGTCGAAGCCGATCAGGTCGTAGGAGCGCAGGACCTCGGGCGGCAGGAAGCCGACGGCCGCCCCGGGGTAGTCGAGGCCGGAGCCGCCCGGGCCGCCGGGGACCACGACGAGGTCGCCGCGCCGGTGGGCCGGGTCGGCGGTGCGGATCCGGGAGACGGTGAGCGTGATGCTGCCGGAACCGGGGTGCCCGTAGTCGCGGGGGACGCGCAGCGTCGCGCACTGCTGGCGCGGGTCGCGCGGGAACGGCGTGCCGTTGGCGTTCGGGGTCGGCGCCGGGCAGGCGCCCCAGGAGAGGGCGGCGGGTGCGGCTTCGGCCGGCGAGGGCGCGACGGCGGTCGGCAGGAGGGCCAGGGAGAGCAACAGGCCGCCGGCGGCGGCCGTGCGGCGCGTGAACGCGGTCATGTCTTCGACGGTAGGCCGGTGGGCGGCGAGGGGCCTCGGACGTCGGGTGGAGGCGTCGGATGGAGACGTTGAGCGGAGCCGGGTGGAGAGCCAACCGCCGCTCTCCACCCGGCGGTTGAGCGGGACCTACCGGCGGAAGGCGGCGGGGGTCGGGCCGTTCGGGCGGACGGTGATGCTGTAGGCCGCCCCGGTCGGGCGGGAGCGGAACTCCAGGGGGCCGAGGGGGAGCAGGAGGTCCAGCAGGGCGGTGGTCTCCCGGAGGGCGAACTGGGTGCCCAGGCAGGCGCGGGCGCCGAGGCCGAAGGGGAGGTAGGCGCCGAGCTGGGCGGGACGGGCGCCGTCGGGGGCGAAGCGGGCGGGGTCGAAGCGCTCCGGGTCCGGCCACAGGGCCGGGTCGCGGTGGGTGAGGTAGGGGCAGACCAGCACGTCCGTCCCGGCGGCGATGCGGTGGCCGGCGAGCACGTCGTCCTCGACGGCGTGCCGGGGGAGCAGCCAGGCGGAGGGGTAGAGCCGGAGGGTCTCGCTGGCCAGGGCGTGCGGGTCGGCCTGCCGGGCCCCGGGGTTGTCGTCGAGCAGCAGGAACAGCCAGGTGAGCGTGGTGGCGGTGGTCTCGTGGCCCGCGACCAGCAGGGTGACCAGCTCGTCGCGGATCAACCGGTCGGTGTACTCGGGGTGTTGGTCGGCGGCGTCGAGCAGGACGCGCAGCACCCCCGGCTCCGGGAGGTCGGCGGCGCCGCGGGCCGCGTCGATCGCGGCCTGGGCGACGGCGTCGATCCGGGCGAGGTCCTCGGCGACGGTGTCCCGGGCGTCGGCGGCGTTGGTCGGCAGTGTCGGCATCGCGGCTACCACCCGTTCCACCGAGCGCAGTTCGGCGTCCGTGCGGTCGTCGAGCGGCAGCCCGGTGAGCGCCCGCCAGACGGTGTCCAGGGCGAAGCCGCGCATCTCCTCGGCCACGTCGAAGGTCTCCCCGCTGCGCCGGTACCCCTCCCAGCGTGTGGCGGTGCGGCGTGCGGCGGCGGCGATCCGCTGCTCGTAGCGGCGCATCCCGGTTCCCGTGAACTGCGACTGCAGCAGCCGCCGTTGCCGCTTCCAGGCCTCCCCGGTGGCGGACAGCACGCCGTCGCCGACCAGCATCCGGGCCCGGTGCGAACGCTTCACGTACCGGTCGGGGTGGCGTCCCAGCACGTGCTGCACCGCGGCCGGATCGGTCACCAGCACGGTGGGCGTCGGCCCGAGCCGGAACGCGGCGATCCCGCCGACGCCGCGCTGCGCCCGCGCGAGCAGGTCGACCAGTTCCGCCTCCTCCGCCCGCCACTCCTCGACGGCCTCGGGGGCCAGTTCCGGCACGGGCACGGTGTCCGTGGTCACCAGGGTTCTCCTCGACTCGGCCGACGAAGGGCAGGGCGGCTCCGCCCCGGCGCCCGACTCTACGTCAGCCGCGTCGCGGCACGGTGACACCCGGTCACTTCGCCGACCGGTCCACTCACTGGTCGGTCGGCTCCTCCCAGTAGTCCAGAGCGGGCAGGCGTATCCAGACGTCGGCGGGCCCGGTGACGGCTCGGGCGTCGGTGGGGTGCAGGCCGGCGAAGGCACAGGCGTAGGCGATCGCCTTGTAGTGGTAGAGGTACCCGGTGAGGACCTCCTCGGGGGTGTGACCGGGGAGGGGCCCGCCGCCGGGGTGGAGGTCCCAGTCCTCCGTGACGCCGTCGCGGTGGATGCCGCCCTGGTTCCCGCTCTTGGGATTGGCGTACATGCCGTAGCCGAAGGTGCCGGCCGTCAGCCGGGCCATGACGCCCGGGGTGGACGGGGTGTAGCCCCAGGGCTGGGTGACGATGCAGCCGCCGGGCACGGTCGTGACGCCGACCAGGAGCAGGCTGTCGTCCTGGTCGTGGTCGTACGGGTCGTCGAGGAAGTCCGCCATGAACTCCTCGCCCACCGGCTCGCCGGAGAGCCGCCGGACCGCCTCGGCGGCGTCGATGCCGGCCACGCAGGCGAGGCCGGTGCCCCCGTAGTGGAAGTCGCCGAGGTTCGCGACGAGTCGGCGGGCGTTCCGGGCGGTGGCCTGCTCGGCCGCCGTCAGCCCGGGCTCCCCGGCCGGGACGGGGAACAGGTCGGGGACCGGACCGGCCAACGCGAGCCGACCGGGCGACCAGCCGCCGAGCTGGGGGCGCCAGGGATCGGCCCCGGCGGCGGCCAGGGCGCGGGCGTTGTCCGGCCGGCCGGCGAGGACGGCCTCCCACAGCGCCGTGGTCCCGTCCTGCGGCGCGTCCACGTCCGCCACCCGGGCGGCGAGTTCGGTGATCACCTCGGGGGACCCGTAGGACGCGGCCCGGTGCAGGGGCCGCTGGCCGAAGCCCCAGTCCTCCGGGTCGGCGCCCGTGGCGAGGCGCGCGCGGATCTCCTCGGCGTCCCGCCAGCTGTCCCAGGTCACACCCGTCCAGCCCTTCATCGTGCCTCCTGTGCTCTGTGCCCTGTGCCCTGTGCCCTGGGCCCTGTGTCCGTGCGTCCGGTTGTCGGCGGCCACTCTGTCCGGTGGCTGCCGGTTGCTGCTCCGTACACGGAAGCACACGGGTCCGACAATGCGGCAGGCCGGGCCCCAACCCCCGGCCCGCCCCCGCCCCGCCCGCGGACGCGGCTGCGCCGCGGTCCGTCCCCCTCGACGGATCGCGGCGCAGCGGTTCTGGGGGTGTCAGGCAGGGTGGCCCGGGTGGGTCACAGCTGCTGCCAGAGGGCGGGGACGATCGGCGGTTCCCAGCCGACCTGGGCGGTGTGGCCCTGGATGCAGCGGTAGCTGACGCCGTTGTAGGTGACGACGTCGCCGGCCTGGTAGGTGGTGCCGGGGGTCCAGGCGTTGCCGGGGTCGGGGGTTCCGCTGCCGACGACCAGGGTGAAGCTGGTGGTGTGGGTGGCGGAGCCGGTTCCGGTGACGGTGATGCTGTAGGTGCCGGCCGCCGTGTTGGTGGCGGTGGCGACGGTCATGGTGGCGGAGGCGCCGGACTGGACGGAGGAGGGGTTGAAGGAGACGGTGACGCCGGCCGGGGCGCCGGAGGCGGTCAGGTTGACCGTCTGGGCGTTGCCGGAGGTGGTGGCGGTGGCGACGGTGGCCGTGGCGGAGGCGCCGGGCTTGACGGTGGCGGTGGCCGGGTTCACCGAGACGGAGAAGTCGTTGGCCGGGGTGGTGCCGCCGACCGAGGTCTTCCAGATGGTGTAGGCCACGCCGTTGGCGTTGCGCTTGAGCACGGTGGCGTCGACGTTGGAGGTGGTGTCGCAGGACTGGTGGTAGCAGGAGTCGTAGGACTGCCCGGCCGAGCCGCCCCACTTGGCGGCCTGCGCGGAGGTCTTGACGGCGCTGGCGCCGGCCGCGTAGCCGGAGGTCGGGACGCCGGCCTGCTGGAAGGAGTAGTCGTCGGAGCGGCCCACGCCCTCGACGTTCTCCTCGGGTTGGAGGTTGAGCGAGTCCCAGTAGGCCTTCATCGGCGCGGAGGCCGCGGCGGTGAGGTTGTTGATGAAGTAGCCGGCGTTGGGCGAGCCGACCATGTCGAAGTTGTAGTAGGCCTTGATCGCGGAGCGCTGGGTGGAGCCCAGCTGGCCGACGTAGTACTGGGAGCCCTGGAGGCCCTGCTCCTCACCGGTCCACCAGGCGAAGCGGACGTGCCGGGTGAGGGTGGGGTTCTGCTGGGCGAGCGCGAGGGCGTTCTCCAGCAGGACGGCGGAGCCGGAGCCGTTGTCGTTGATGCCGGGGCCGGCCGAGACGCTGTCCAGGTGGGCGCCGAGCATGGTGACCTGGTCGGACGGGCCGCCGGGCCAGTCGGCGACCAGGTTGTTGGACTGGTAGGTGCAGGACGTGCAGGTCTGCTCGCTGACCTGGAAGCCGGCCGCCTGGAGCTTGCCCTTGATGTACGCCAGGGACTGGCTGTGGCCGGCGCTGCCCGCCCGGCGGTTGCCGCCGTTCTGGTTGGCGATGGTGTTCAGCTGGGCCAGGTCGGCCTGGATCTTGGCCACGTCGATGTCCGGCGCGGGGCCGCCGGGCGTGCCGCCGCCGCCGACGGTCAGGGTGTACTGGGCGGTGTGGGTGGCCGCGCCGGCGGTGCCGGTCACGGTGATCACGTAGGTGCCGGCGGGGGCGCCGGAGGAGGCGGCCAGGGTCAGCGTCGCGGACCCGCCGGTCTGCACGGAGGACGGGCTGACCGTCGCGGTGACCCCGGTCGGGGCGCCGGTGGCCGTCAGGTTGACGGTCTGCGCGGTGCCGGAGGTGACGGCGGTGGAGACCGTCGCGGTGGTCGACGAGCCGGGTTGGACGGAGCCGGCGGCCGGGCCGAGCGCGAGCGAGAAGTCGTTGTTGCCGGACGGCGTGCAGGTCGGGTCACCGCTCTGCGCGGGCACGCTGACGGCGTCCCAGGCGGCCTTGGTGCGGTTGAAGAAGGTGCAGCTCGGGTCGAGGTTCTTGGCCGCGGTCAGGGTGGTGGTGCGGTACCGCTTGTAGGTCATGCCGCTGGTCTTGAGCAGCATGCCGCCGTACCAGACCTGGCCGGCCTGCTTGACGCCGATGCCGGTGACGCTGGAGTTGTTGCAGGTCGGGCTGGTGGGCTTGCCGCCGCCCGGGTTGGAGCCGTTGGACAGCAGGTAGAACCAGTGGTTCAGCGGTCCGGCGGCCGCGTGCACCTCGGTGCTCGGGATCGAGGAGGAGTAGCAGTTCGGGTCGTTGTTGACCAGCGAGGGCTGGTAGAGGTTGCGGATCGGGCCCTGGCCGACCAGGTTGATCACGCGGCCGACCTGGTAGTCGGGGTAGTCGTACGGCGCGGGCTCGTTGTTGTACTCCTTGGTGAGCGCGCCGAAGATGTCGCCGGTGCCCTCGCCGAGGCCGTTCTCGTTGTTGGCGCCGCCGGGGGTGTACTGGTCGATGCCGTGGCCGAACTCGTGGCCGACGACGTCCTGGGCGGCTATCCACTCGCCGGCCTGGTTGTGGCCGATCGAGACGGAGCTGCCGTCCCAGTAGGCGTTGACGTCGTTGAGGCCCATCTTGATCGGCCAGCTGCCGCCGTTGCCGTCGTGGCCGTTGCGGCCGAGCCAGTCGCGGAGCATGTCCCATTCCTTCTGGGCCGCCCACATGGCGTCGCCGCAGCCGGTCTCCCGGCTGGACGGGTTGCCGTTGCCCCAGGAGTCGGAGGACTTGGTGAACACCTGGCCGGTGTCGTTGTCGGAGCAGGACAGGCCGGGCCGGCTCGGGTCGCGCAGCGCGTACGAGCCGCCGGAGTTGGTGGTGCTGATGGTCAGCGGGCCGGGGCCGTTCCACTTGCTGTTGACGGTGCCGGCCTCGACGTCGTCGTAGCTGTCGACGACCTCGCCGGTGGCGGCGTCGACGAAGACGTGCAGGTGGCTGGGCGCGGTCTCGGTGCGGCCCTTGAGCACGGTCTCCCAGGCGAGCCGGCCGGCGCCGTCCTTGACCCGGACGACCAGGCGGCGGGACTCGACCTGGTCGACGACCGGCAGCTTGGTCCGCGCGGTCTTCTCCGCGTTCGCCGCGCTGATCTGCGGGGTGATGGAGCCGCCGACCGGCCCGGTGGCGGCCGACTGGAGGCCGCGCACGGTGCCTTTGCCGTCGGCGAGCACCACGGCGTCGCCGCCGACCACGGGCAGGCCGCGGTAACTGCGCTCGTACGAGACCGAGTAGAGGCCGTTCAGCCAGGGGGTGACGGCCTTGCGCTCGTAGGTCTCACCCGGTCCCTTGGCCAGGGCGTCGGTGCCGGCCGCGGCGGCCGCGTCGGCGGCGTTCACGGCGGCGGCCAGGGCGCTGGGCGGCGCGGGGGAGGGGGTGGGCGCGGCGGTGGCCGCCCCGGCGGTGGCGCCGATCAGGCCGGCCAGTACGGTCAGGGTGGTCGCCGTGGTGAGCAACCGTCCTGGGGAAACTCTGCGTTGCATCGAGGCTCCTCGCGAGTGGGGGTCCTCGACCGCGGACGGGAAAGGCTGGTGGGCGCACCGCGGGCCGCTTCTGGGGGACGGCCGTGCGGGCCGTCCGCGCTCGGGTGCCCGAACACTCACATGGCGTCATGCCCGGGTCAATGGCTGGTGCAGGCTCTGCATAGGGTTGGCAAATTCCGTCAAGGTGCGGCTGCCGTTTCGCGTCAAGCTGGGCTTTCCTTCCAGTGGTTGAGACCACCTCATGTACGGGAGGGGAGCCATCGAGTACCGTCCTCCTCGTCGGACTCGTCCCAGGGCCCCGCGTCGGGGGCGTACAGGGGGAGGACAGCCGTGCACCGGAACCGTTCGGCCCCGGCCTCGCCACCGGACGTCCAGCAGGCGGGCGCCTGGCGGGAGTTCGGCGCCCGGCTGCGGCACTGGCGGCGCCGGGCCGGACTCACCCAGGCGCAGCTCGGCGCGGGGATCGGCTACGACCACACCGCGGTCAGCAAGATCGAGCACGGCTCCCGCCGGGTCGCCCCCAGGATGGCCGAGCGGATCGACGAACTCCTCAATGCCGGAGGGGAGTTGGTGGCCGCCTGCCTGCGCGCCGAGACCGCCGGACTGCCGCTGTCGGCCCCCTTCGCCCCCGGCCTGCTCCGGCCGCCGCTGCCCGGCGGGGTGCCGGACGGGGTGCCGGTCGGGCCCGGGTCCGCCGCCGTGCCCACTCCCGTCGAACCGGTCCTGCTCGCCCCGGCCCGGCTGCCGGACTACGGACTGCTCTGCCCGCTGCACGACGCCGAGGGCTGCGCAGTCCCGCCGCCGGGGGAAATCGCGCTCCTGTGCGAGGAGTTCCGTGCCGCCGACCCGGCCACCGCGCCGCCGCTGGACGCCGCCACCGCGCACGCCCTGGCCGGGCTGCTCGCCGCCCAGCTGCGGGCCGGCGAGACCGGCGCCCTGGCCGGGCTGGTCGCCGCCGTCGAACGCACCCTGCACGTGGTGCTCGCCCGGCTGGCCGTCGCCCCCGCCGCCCAGCGCCGCCCGCTGGCCCGGCTGGCCGCCGAACACGCCCATGCCGCCGGGGCCCTGCGGATGCAGGGCGGCCGCAACGCCACCGCCATGGCCTGCTTCGACCGGGCGCTCACCTGGGCCGGGCTGGCCGGGGACCGGGCCACCCAGGTCGGCACGCTCAGCGACCTCAGCATCCTGGCCCGGCTGGACGGCGATCCGGTGGCCGCGCTCGGCTACGCCCGGGAGATCGACCGGGTCGCGCCCGGGCGGCCCTGGGCCGGGGCGATGGGCCGGATCAGCCGGGCCCGGGCCCGGGCCCTGACAGGGGACGTGCGCGGCACCGTCCGCGACATCGCGCTGGCCCGGGCGCACCTGGAGCACATCGACGCCCGGGACGAGGCGGACGTGCCGTGGCTGTCCATCGCCTCGATGCGGCTGCGGGTGGAGTCCGCCGCGGCCGCCGCGCTGCGCGACCTCGCCGCCGCGGTGGACGATCCCCGGCTGGCCCGGCGGGCGCTGGCGGCCACCGAGACCGCGCTCGGCCTGCTCGGGCCGACCCAGCTGCCGTCCAGTCGGCTGCTGTTCACCGTCCGGGCGGCCGACTGCCACGCCTGCGCGCACGATCCGCGGACGGCCGTGGACCTGCTGGCGCCCGCCCTGGAGTCGGTGCCGGTGGCCGCGCTGCCCGCGCTGGTCGGGCACGAGCTGCGCGGCCTGCGCGAGCGCCTCGCGCGGTACGGGCCGCGGACCGCCGACCGGTTGGCGGAGCTGGCCGGCTCCTGAGCCCCCGCCGGCCCGCTCTCGGACGCTCCTGTCGGCCCCTGATCGCCCACTCCCGCCGGACCCCGGCCGCCGGCCCTTCGGCCCCCGACGTGCGGTGGGCGTCGGAGGGGGCGTGGGCGCCGGACCGTACGGGAATCGCACGCGCCGCACTCCGGCCCGACCCGACCCGCCCTCGAATGCGCCCTCTTCACGCCGCTGATTTGTCAACTTCGTGTGCGGATCTTCCTCCGATCGGGTTATTCATGGCGTTAACACGTCGAATGACTGACCCCGCCTGCGCCTCCCGCTAGAGTCTCTGACGTTTCCATTCGTTAGTCCGCGAAGAACTAGGGGGAGCGTGCTGTCAGCCATCGCACGCCGGCTCGCCCATCCGCTGCTGCTCCTGGGGGTGCTGTGCACTGCCGTCGCGACACTGCGCTTCCACTGGGCGCCCGACCAGGTCTCCCCGCTCGTGCTGATCGCCGTCATCTGCTACCTGGCGGTGCTGGAGCGGGTGATCCCGTACCGGACCGACTGGCACCCGAGCGGGCGTGAACTGCGCTGGTACGGCGTGTACTTCGTGCTGAGCATGGTGGGCGGCGGGCTGGCCCAGGGGCTGGTGGCCACCCTGGTGGTGGCGCTCGGTCCGGCCCGTCCGGCGCTGCCGTTCGCGCTGGAGATCCCGCTCGCCCTGCTGATCGGCTCGCTCGGGGACTACCTGGTGCACCGCTGGTCGCACCGCAACCGCTGGCTCTGGCGACTGCACGGCGTGCACCACGTGCCGGACAAGGTGAACGTCGCCAACAACGGCGTCAACCATTTCCTGGACGTGCTGTTCGCCCAGTCCGTGGTCCAACTCCTGCTGGCGATGATCGGATTCTCGGCGGATTCGGTGTTCGTGGTCGGAATATTCGTGATGGCGCAGGGGTATTTCGTTCACGCCAACATCGACGTCCGGATCGGCTGGCTCGGCCACGTCCTGGCCGGCCCGGAACTCCACCGCCTGCACCACAGCACCGACCTCGCCGAAGCCGGCCACTACGCCTCCGACCTGTCGCTGTGGGACCACGTGTTCGGGAGCTTCACCTGGCGGCCCGGGCGGATCCCGGAAGCGGTCGGCCTCACCGACCCGGCCGCGTTCCCGACCACCGGAGAGCTCGGCGCCACCCTGCTGCACCCCTGGCGCCGGATGAAGACCACCGAGCAGTCCGCCTGACCCCAACGGCCCCCCGCGTCACCGCTCGTCGACCTCCCGCCCCGTTCCCACCCGCCCCCGTTCCCGCCCCCGTTCCCGCCCCCGTTCCGACCGGTCCCCGGGCAGCCGCCCCGCCCGTGCCCCGTGCCGTCCCCGCCACCACCCTCGGATTGGACCATGACCACCTCGCCCTTCGCCGTGCCCTGCGAACGGATCGCGATCACCGGCATCGGCTGCCGCCTGCCGGGACACGCCAACGACCACCGGACCTACTGGCGCAACCTGATCGAGGGCCGGGACTGTCTCACCGACACCCCCGCCGACCGCTACGACACCGGCACCCTGGGCAGCCGTGACCGCGCCAAGCCGGGGCGGCTGATCGGCGGCCGGGGCGGCTACATCGACGGCTTCGACACCTTCGACCCCGCCTTCTTCGGGATCAGCCCCCGCGAGGCCGCCCACATGGACCCGCAGCAGCGCAAGCTCCTGGAGGTGAGCTGGGAGGCGCTGGAGGACGGCGGGCTGCGCCCCGGCGCGCTGGCCGGGCGGGACGTCGGCGTCTACATGGGCGCCTTCACGCTGGACTGGAAGATCCTCCAGTTCGCCGACCTGGACTTCACCACCATCGCCGCGCACACCGCCACCGGCACCATGATGACGATGGTGTCCAACCGGATCTCGCACTGCTTCGACTTCCGCGGCCCCAGCGTCTCGATCGACACCGCGTGCAGCTCCTCCCTGGTCGCGGTCCACCTGGCCTGCCAGAGCCTGCTCCGCGGCGAGACCGAACTCGCCCTGGCCGGCGGCGCCCTGCTGCACATGGCGCCGCAGTACACGATCGCCGAGACCAAGGGCGGCTTCCTCTCCGCCGACGGCCGCTCGCGCGCCTTCGACGCCGCCGCCGACGGCTACGTGCGGGCCGAGGGGGTCGGTGTGGTGGTGCTCAAGCGGCTCTCCGACGCGCTGCGCGACGGCGACCCGGTGCACGCCGTGGTCCTCGGCAGCGGCGTCAACCAGGACGGCCGCACCAACGGCATCACCGTCCCCAGCGCGGACGCCCAGGCCGCCCTGATCGAACGGGTCTGCGCCGGCGCCGGGGTGCTGCCCGGCAGCCTCCAGTACGTCGAGGCGCACGGCACCTCCACCCCGGTCGGCGACCCGATCGAGGCGGCCGCGCTCGGCCGGGTGCT
Organism: Kitasatospora sp. NPDC059160; assembly: GCF_042755465.1. NCBI lineage: Bacteria > Bacillati > Actinomycetota > Actinomycetes > Kitasatosporales > Streptomycetaceae > Kitasatospora > Kitasatospora sp. NPDC059160. The sequence continues at coordinate 91,080 of NZ_JBHZCN010000017.1, forward strand.
CGGCATCGGGCGCCGCGAGGGGGAGCGCTGCTACGTCGGCTCGGTGAAGACCAACATCGGGCACACCGAGGCCGCCGCCGGGGTCGCCGGACTGATCAAGACCGCGCTCGCCCTGCGGCACCGCCGGATCCCGCCGCACCTCAACCTGGAGCGGCCCAACCCGGCCATCGACCTGGCCGCGCTGCCCTTCGACATCCCGACCGCCCCGGTCGACTGGCCCGAGCACCAGGGGCCGGCCCGGGCCGGCGTCAACTCCTTCGGCTTCGGCGGCACCAACGCCCACGTCCTGCTGGAGGAACCGCCGCCGCCCGCCCCGGTCGCCCCCGCCCGGCGACCGGCCGTCACGGTGCTGCCGCTGAGCACCCGGGACGCCGCCGGACTGCCCGAACTCGCCGCCGCCGTACGGCAGGAGATCGCCGCCGGGACCTGCCCGGCGGACCTCGGCCACACCCTGGCGCACCGCCGCGAGCACCTGCCCGAGCGGCTCGCCGTGGTGCACACCGGGCCCGCCGACCTGGCCGAGGCGCTGGCCGCCCACGAACGCGGCGAGGACCACCCCCGGGTCGTCCGGGGCCTGGCCCGGGAGCGTCAACAGCGCCGACTGGCCTGGGTGTTCACCGGCATGGGCCCGCAGTGGTGGGGGATGGGCCGGGGCCTGTACGAGAGCGAGCCGGTCTACCGGGAGGCCGTCCGGGCCGTGGACGCCGAGATCCGCGCCCAGGCCGGCTGGTCCCTGCTGGACGAACTCGGCCGGGACGAGGCCGACTCCCGGATGGCCGCGACCTGGCTCGCCCAGCCCGCCAACTTCGCCGTCCAGCTGGGGCTCTCGGCGCTCTGGCGCAGCCACGGCGTGCACCCCGACGCGGTGGTGGGCCACAGCACCGGGGAGGTCGCCGCCTTCCACGAGGCCGGGGTCTACGACCTGGCCGACGCCGTCCGGGTGGTGCTCGCCCGCAGCTCGCTCCAGCAGCGGCTGGCCGGGACGGGCTCGATGCTCGCCGTCGGCCTGCCGGAGGCCGAGGCGGAGCGCCGGATCCGCCCGTACCGCGACCGGGTCTCGCTCGGCGCCGTCAACAGCCCCTCCGCGGTGACCCTCGCCGGGGACACCGAGGCGCTGCGCGAACTCGCCGCCGCGCTCGAAGGGCAGGGCGTCTTCGCCCGCCTCCTGGACGTCGAAGTGCCCTACCACAGCGTGCGGATGGACCCGATCCGGGCCGAACTCACCGCCGCCCTGGCCGGGATCAGGCCGCAGCGGGCCCGGCTGCCGCTCCACCTCACCGCCCGCGAGGGGCTCGCCCTGGGGCCCGAGCTGGACGCCGGGTACTGGTGGCACAACGTCCGCCACCCGGTGCGCTTCCGGGCCGCCGTCGAGCGGATGGCCGAGGACGGGCACCGGCTCTTCCTGGAGATCGGCCCGCACCCCGTGCTCGGCCACGCGATCCGCGAGTGCGCCGAGCAGGCGCACACCCTGCCGTCGATCCGCCGGCAGCAGGACGAACCCGAGCGCGTCGCCCGGACCCTGGCCGAACTCCACACCCTCGGCGTCGAGTTGGACTGGCACGCGCTGCACCCGGCCGGGCGCCCGGTGCCGCTGCCCGGCTACCCGTGGCGGCGCGAGCGCCACTGGACCGAGCCGAAGCCGGTCGAGCAGGTCCGGCTCGGGCAGCTCGACCACCCGCTGCTCGGCCGCCGCACCGCCGCCGCCCAGCCCACCTGGACCACCGCGCTCGACCCCGAGCGGCTGCCCTACCTGGACGACCACCGGATCGAGGGCCGGGCGGTCTTCCCCGCCGCCGGGTACCTGGAGATGGCCGCCCAGGCCGTCCGCGCGCTGACCGGCGGCAGCCAGGTCGTGCTGGCCGAGGTCGAACTGCACCGGGCGCTGTTCCTCTCCGACACCGAACCCGTGCCCGTCCAGCTCGGCTACGCCCCCGAGGACGCCCGCTTCACCATCGCCGCCACCCCGGCCGGCGGCGAACCCACCGTGCACGCCGGCGGCCGGGTCCGCACCGGCCAGCGCCGCTCCTACGGCCCCGCCGCCGACCTCGACGCGCTGCGCGAACGCGGGCAGCACCTCGACGGCCCGGACTGCTACCGGCGGCTGGCCGAGCGCGGCTACGACTACGGGCCGGCCTTCCGCGCCGTCGCCGAGGTCTGGGCCGGGCCCGGCGAGGCGCTCGCCCGGATCCGCCCCACCGAGCGGCTCGGCCCCGGCGCCGCCGACCACCACCTCCACCCGGTGCTGCTCGACGCCTGCTTCCAGACCCTGCTCACCACCCGGCTGCACGCTCCCGGGGACGGCAGCGTCCGGCTGCCCGTCTCGATCGAGGAGGTCCGGCTCGACGCCATCGGCGACCGCCCGATCTGGGCGCACGCCACCGTCACCCGGGAGAGCGCCGAGGAACTCGTCGGCGACCTCGCCCTGTACGCCGAGGACGGCACCCCGCTCGGGCGGATCACCGGCTTCAAGGTCGCCGACGTCGCCCGGGCTGCCGCCTCGGTCGGCCTGGCCACCATCGACGGCTGGCTCACCGAACTCGCCTGGCAGGACGCCCCGGCCGCGCCGCACGACGCCCCCACCGGCGACCTGCTGCTGTTCGCCGACGCCGGCGGCCTCGCCGAACGACTGGCCGCCCTGGCCGCCGGGCACGGCACCCGCTGCCACCTCGTCCGGCCCGGCCCCTCGTACGCCACCGGGGACGGCGGGACGACCGTACGGCCCGACTCCGCCGAGGACCTCCAGCGGCTGTTCGCCGAGCTGGACCCGGCCCACCGGACCGTCGTCCACCTGTGGAACCTCGACCTGCCCGCCCTCGACGCCCTCGACCCCGGCGACCCCGGGCAGCTCGACCGGCTCGCCACCCACGGCGCCTACTCGCTGATCACCCTCGCCCGGGCGCTGGCCGCCGCCCGCCCCGACGGCCGGCTGCACATCGTCACCCGCGGCACCCAGGCCACCGGCCCGCAGGACCGGGTCGAACCGCTCGGCGCCCCCGCCTGGGGCATCGGCCGGGTGCTCTGGCAACAGGAACTCGTCGCCCAGCGCGGCAGCCTGATCGACCTGGACCCGGCCCGGCCGGCCGCCGACCAGGCCGCGGACCTGCTCGCCGAACTCGCCGACCCGGTCGCCGCCCGCCCGGGCGACCACGCGCGCGACCATGCGGGCGACCACCCGGGCGACCGCCCGGCCGAGGCCGAACAGGAACTCGCCCTGCGGGCCGGCCGCCGGCTCACCAGCCGGCTGCGCCCCGCCGAGGGCCTCACCCGGCCGCTGCCGCCGGTGCTGCGCCCGGACGGCTGCTACCTGGTCACCGGCGGGCTCGGCGCGCTCGGCCGGCTGCTCTGCCGCACCCTGGTGCGGCGCGGCGCCCGGCGGCTGGTCCTGGTCGGCCGCACCGCCCTGCCGCCGCGCGCCGACTGGCACGCCGTCGACCCCGCGACACCCGCCGGGGAGCGGATCGCCTTCCTGCGCGAACTGGAGGCGCTCGGCGCCGAACCGCTGCTCGCCACCGTGGACGTCACCGACGGACCGGCCCTCGCGGCCTGGCTCGCCGACCACCGCCGCCGCCAACTCCCGCCCATCCGCGGGGTGTTCCACCTCGCCGGACAGGTCAGGGACACCCTGCTGGCGCAGATGGACCGGCCCGCCTTCGACGCCGGGTACGCCCCCAAGGTGGCCGGCGCCCACCTGCTGCACCGGCTGCTCGCCGACGAACCGCTCGACCACTTCGTGCTGTTCGCCTCCGTCGCCTCGCTGCTCACCACCGCCGGACAGACCAACTACGCGGCCGGCAACGCCTTCCTGGACGCCCTCGCCCACCACCGCCGGGCCCAGGGCCGGCCCGCACTCAGCCTGGACTGGGGCCCCTGGGCCACCGGCATGATCGAGGAACTCGGCCTGGTCGCCCACTACCGCGACGCCCGCGGCATGAGCTCGCTGCCCCCCGAGGCCGGCACCGCCGTCCTGGAACGCGTCCTCGGGCAGGACCGTGCCCAGCTGCTGGTCGCCACCGTCGTCGACTGGCCCACCTTCCTCGCCTGGTACCCCGCCCCGCCGCCGCTGGTCGCCGAGCTCGCGGCCGGCGCCGCCGCACAGGCCCCGGCCGAGACCGGCGGCTTCCTGGACGGCTACCGCGCCGCCGACCCGCAGGCCCGCCGACAGCTGGTCGCCGAACGGTTCGGCGCGGCCGCCGCCGCCGTGCTGCGCACCGCCGTCGAGCGGATCACCCCGGACACCAGACTCGGCGCCCACGGCCTGGACTCGCTGCTCGCCATGGAGCTGCGGGCCCGGGTGCACGGCGAACTCGGTGTCGCCCTCCCGGTGGTGGCGCTGCTCAGCAACGGCAGCGTGGCCGACCTGGTCGAGCTGCTCACCGCCGGCCTGGCCGAGCAGCTCGCCGCCGAGGGCGGCCCGCAGCAGGCCGAGGTCGAACTCCACACCGACGAGGCCCGCTACCCGCTCACCCACAACCAGCAGGCCCTGTGGTTCCTGCGCCAGCTCCACCCGGACGGCTTCGCGTACAACATCGGCGGCGCGGTCGAGGTGCGCGCCGAGCTCGACCCGGAGCTGATGTTCACCGCCTTCGCCCACCTGGTCGCCCGGCACCCCGGACTGCGCGCGGCCTTCACCGCCGAGCAGGGCCGCCCCGTCCAGCGGATCCGCGCCGAAGCCGTCGCCGACACCGCGCTGTTCGACGTCGAGGGCCGCCCCTGGGAGGAGATCCACGCGCTGATCGTCCGCGAGTACCGCCGGCCGTACGACCTGGCCGAGGACCCGCTGGTGCGGCTGCGGCTGTTCCGGCGCGGCCCGGACCGCTGGGTGCTGATGAAGGCCGTGCACCACATCGTCTCGGACGCGATCTCCACCTTCACCTTCATCGAGGAGCTGTTCGAGGTCTACCAGGCGCTGCGCCGCGGCCGCACCCCCGAACTGCCCCCGGTGGCCGCCCGCTACCTGGACTTCCTCAACCACCAGAACCGCTTCCTGGCCGGGCCGCAGGCGCAGCGGATGCTCGACTACTGGCGCGGCCACCTGCCCGCCGGGATGCCGGTGCTGGCCCTGCCCACCGACAAGCCCCGCCCGGCCGTGCAGACCCACAACGGGGCCTCCGAGTTCTTCCGGATCGACGAGGAACTGACCGCCCGGGTGCACGAGTTGGCCCGGGCGAACGGCGCCACCCCGTTCATGGTGCTGCTCGGCGCCTACTACCTGCTGCTGCACCGGTGGTCCGGCCAGCCGGACATCGTGGTCGGCAGTCCCGTCACCGGCCGCACCCAGGAGGAGTTCGCCTCCGTCTACGGCTACTTCGTCAACCCGCTGCCGCTGCACGTGAGCCTGGCCGGGGAGCCGACCGTCACCGAACTGCTGGCCCGGGTGCGGGAGAGCGTCCTCGGCGGGCTGGACAACCAGGAGTACCCCTTCCCGCTGCTGGTCGAGCGGCTCGGCCTCCAGCACGACCCGAGCCGCTCCGCGGTGTTCCAGGCGATGTTCATCCTGCTCACCCACAAGGTCGCCGTGGAGCGCTTCGGATACCGCCTGGAGTACATCGAACTGCCCGAGGAGGAGGGGCAGTTCGACCTCACCCTGTCCGCCTACGAGGACCGCGCGGACAACTGCTTCCACTGCGTGTTCAAGTACAACTCCGACCTCTTCGAACCCGGCACCGTCCAGCGCCTCGCCGCCCACTACCGCAATCTGCTGGACGCCATGACCCGGGCCCCGGCGGCCGAGCCGGTCGGCCGGCTGCGGATCCTGGACGAGGCCGAACGGCGGCTCGTGCTGGAGGAGTTCAGCGGCGCCGGACGGCGGATCGACCACGACGTGCCGCTGCCCGAGCTGATCGCCAAGGCCGCCGCCGAGCACCCGGAGGCCGTAGCGGTGGTCGTCCCCGGCCGGGACGGCGTCCGGCGGCTGAGCTACGGAGAACTGGACCGGCGCTCCCAGCGCGCCGCCGCCCGGCTGCGCGAACTCGGCGCCGGTGAGGGCTCGGTGGTCGCGGTCTGCCTGGACAAGTCACCCGAGCTGGTCACCACCCTGCTGGCGGTCTGGCGGGCCGGCGCCGCCTACCTGCCGCTCGACCCCGGGCACCCGGCCGACCGGCTGGCGCACCAGCTGGCCGACGCCGGCGCGACCCTGGTCGTGGTCGACGAACGGCACCGGGAGGCGGCCGACCTGCCCGCCCGGCCGGTCACCCCGGCCGACCTGGACCGGCCCGCGGCCGCCGCCGGGCCGCTGCCCGCCGCCGACCCGGACCGGCCCGCGTACCTGATCCACACCTCCGGCTCCACCGGGCGGCCCAAGGGCGTCCTGGTCCAGCACCGCCAGCTGGCCGCCGCCACGGCGGGCTGGCGGGCCGAGTACCGCCTGGACACCGAGGCCCGGGTGCACCTCCAGATGGCCGGCACCGCCTTCGACGTGTTCACCGGCGACCTCGCCCGGGCCCTCGGCACCGGCGGCACGCTCGTCCTGGTCGACCGCGAGCTGCTCTTCGACACCGCCCGGCTGTACCGGGTGATGCGCGAAGAGGCCGTGGACTGCGGCGAGTTCGTCCCCGCCGTGGCCCGCGCCCTGCTGGCGCACTGCGAACGCGACGGCCTGCGGCTGGACTTCCTGCGGCTGCTGGTGGTCGGCTCCGACTCCTGGAAGGCCGCCGAACACCACCGGCTGCGCGCCCTGTGCGGCCCGGCCACCCGGCTGGTCAACTCCTACGGCCTGACCGAGGCCACCGTGGACAGCAGCTACTACGAGGGTGACGCCGAGGAACTGGAACCCGGCCGGATGGTCCCGATCGGGCGGCCCTTCCCGAACAGCGCGCTGTACGTCCTGGACCGCTACGGCGAGCCCGTCCCGGCCGGGGTGCCCGGCGAACTGTGGATCGGCGGCGCGGGCGTCGCGGCCGGCTACCCGAACGACCCGGCCCAGACCGAGCAGCGGTTCCGGGTCATGGACCTGGACGGCACGCCCCGGCGGCTCTACCGCACCGGCGACCTCGGCCGCTGGGACACCGCCGGCACCGCCCACCTGCTCGGCCGGATCGACAACCAGGTCAAGGTGCGCGGCCACCGGATCGAGCCGGGCGAGATCGAGGCCCACCTCACCGCCCGGCCCGAGGTCGCCGAGGCCTGCGTGACGGTCAGCCGGGACGGCGCGGGCGAACCCGCCCTGGCCGCCTACCTGGTGCCCGCCGAGGGCGTCACGCTGGACCGCCGAGAACTGCGCCGCCACCTCGCCGAGCACCTGCCCACCGTGATGATCCCCTCCTACCTCACCGCCCTGCCCGCCCTGCCGCTCACCCCGAACGGCAAGGTCGACCTCGCCGCCCTGCCCGAGCCCGCCGCCGACACCGGCGGCGCGCGCCACGAACCGCCCGTCACCCTCTACGAGCAGCGGGTCGCCGCACACTGGCAGCAGCTGCTCGGGGTGCCCGAAGTCGGCCTCCAGCACGACTTCTTCGAGCTCGGCGGCAGCTCCATCCGACTGATCGAGCTGATCCACCACCTCCGGACCGAGTTCAACATCAGCATCCCGGTCGGCCTGCTGTTCAAGGTCACCACCCTGCACGGCATGGCCCGCACGGTCGAGCAGATCATCACCGGCGAGGTGGCCGGCGGGCAGCCCCACCTGTGGTTCAACACCGAAGCGCCCGAGCGCCGTACGGTCTTCTGCTTCCCGCCCGCGGGCGGACACGGACTGGTCTACCGGCAGCTCGCCGCCGCCCTGCCCGGCCACCGGATCGCCGCCTTCAACTACCTGACCGGCGACGACAAGACCGAGCGCTACGCCGACCTCGTCGAGGAACTGCACCCGGCCGGACCGTACCGGCTGCTCGGCTACTCGCTCGGCGGCAATCTCGCCTTCGAGGTGGCCAAGGAGCTGGAGCGGCGCGGGCGCGCGGTCGAATCGGTGCTGCTGGTGGACGCCTACCGGGTCCTGGACGCCTTCGACCTGGGGGAGGAGCACGTGGCCGTGTTCGAGCGGGAGCTCCAGGACCACCTGCACCGCCACACCGGCTCCCGGATCGTCGCCCAGGAGACCCTGCACCAGGCCAGGGACTACCTGGAGTTCTGCAGCAGGACCCCCAACACCGGCACCGTCCGGGCCCGGCTGGACGTGGTCTGCGAGCGCGACCGGCTCGCCGTCCACACCGGCGGCGAACCCGGCTCCTGGCACGGCGCCTCCACCACCGGAACCGCCGTGCACGCCGGGCACGGCAGCCACGCCGAGATGCTGGACGGCGAGTTCGCCGCCCGCAACGCCGAACTGGCCGCCACCGTCCTGGCGGGAGGCACCGCCGATGGCCGCCGCTGACCGCGGGCCGCACTGGCCCCGCCGGGGGCGGACCGCCGCAGGCCCGCCCCGGGTGATCGTGATCGGGGCCGGCCTGGCCGGCCTCGCCACCGGCTGCTACGCGCAGATGAGCGGGCTGGAGACCCGGATCCTGGAGAAGCACGTGCTGCCCGGCGGCTGCTGCACCGCGTGGTCCCGGCAGGGCTACCTCTTCGACTACTGCATCGACTGGCTGATCGGCACCGCCGAGGGCACCGGCGCCCACCAGGTCTGGAGCGAACTCGGCGCCCTGGACGGCAAGTCGGTGACCCACTTCGACACCTTCAACCGGGTCGTCGACGAACACGGCCGGGCCGTCACCTTCCACACCGACCCGGACCGGCTGGAGGCCCACCTGCTGGCCCTCGCCCCCGGCGACGCCGCGCCGATCCGCGCCTTCTGCCGCGACCTGCGCCGCTTCGTCGCCCTCGACCTGCCCTGGGACCTCACCCCGCCGCCGCTGCGCAGCACCGCCGAACGGCTGCGCACCCTGCGCACCGTGCTGCCCGCCTTCCGGCTGTTCTGGCGCACCGCGGCCACCCCGATGAGCCGCTTCGCCGAACGCTTCCAGGACCCCTTGCTGCGCCGGGCCTTCCCCACCATGTTCCTCCAGGAGCCGGCCGGCTTCCCGCTGCTGCCCTACCTCTACACCCTGGCGGCCGCCCACACCGGCAACGCGGGCTTCCCGCAGGGCGGTTCGCTCGGGCTGGCCCGCTCGGTGGAGCAGCGGTACACCCGGCTCGGCGGAGTGATCGACTACCGCTGCCGGGTGGACCGGATCCTGATCGAGGACGACCGCGCCGTCGGCGTCGAACTGCGCGACGGCACCCGGTACTTCGCCGACCACGTGGTGGCCGCCTGCGACGGGCCGACGGTGCTGGACCGGCTGCTGCGCGGCCGCTACTCCAGCCCCGTCACCGACCGGCTGTACGGCGAGCTGCTGGAGAAGCCCGGCAACCTCTACCCGGCGGTGGTCTCCGCCTTCGTCGGGCTGGACGGGCCGCTGCCGGCGGGCGAACCGCACTGCACCACCTACCTGTTGGGCCCGGCCGACGCCGCCCGGCTGCCCGGCTCGCTCCAGCAGAGCCTGGTGGTGCAGCTGCGCTCGAACTACGCGGAGGGCTTCGCCCCACCCGGCAAGTCCGTCCTGCACTGCACCTACTTCAGCGACTACCGGTCCTGGAAGGAGCTGCGCAACCGCGACCGCCGCGCCTACCGGGCACGCAAGCAGGAAGTCGCCGCGTTCGTCCGGGAGTTCCTGGACCGCGTCCACCCCGGGATCGGCGCCCGGATCGAACTGGTCGACGTCGCCTCGCCGGTGACCACCGAGCGGTTCACCGGCAACACCCGCGGCAGCATCCTCGCCTGGCAGGCCTTCTCCGAGGCCGAGGACACCGCCAACCGCCTGGTCAACCGGGACCGGATGCGACTGCCCGGCCTCGCCGGCTTCTCCATGGCCGGCCAGTGGGCCTCGCTGGGCGGACTGATCCGGGCCGCCACCAGCGGCCGGTACGCCGCCCAGTACCTCTGCCAGGAACTCGGCCGACCGTTCCGGGCCTGGCCCAGCGAGGACCGCGAACCCTGGCACCCGGGCAAGTGGGGCCGGCTGCCGCAACTCGACCGGGCCACCGTCGGAGCACCGGACCGGGGAGCGGCCGAATGAGCGGCAGGCAGAGCATGGTTATCATCGGCGGCGGCCTCGGCGGCCTGTCCACCGGCTGCTACGCGCAGATGAACGGCTACCGCAGCCAGGTCCTGGAGATGCACGAACTGCCCGGCGGCTGCTGCACCGCCTGGGACCGCGGCGAGTTCACCTTCGACTGCTGCGTCAGCTGGCTGCTGGGCAGCGGTCCCGGCAACGAGATGCACCGGATCTGGCTCGAACTCGGCGCCCTCCAGGGCAAGCGGATGCGCAACTTCGACGTGTTCAACGTGGTGCGCACCCGGGACGGCCGGGCGGTGCGCTTCTACTCCGACCCGGACCGGCTGGAAGCCCACCTGCTGGACCTCGCGCCCGAGGACGCCCGGCAGATCCGGCAGTTCTGCGCGGGCCTGCGCAAGTTCCGCCTGGCGCTGACCCGTTACCCCTTCCTCAAGCCGGTCGGGCTGATGGGCCGGTGGGAGCGCTGGCGGATGCTCGCCTCCTTCCTGCCGTACGTCAACGTGATCCGGCGCTCCATCTCGGTGCTGATGAGCGACTACTCGGCGCGGTTCCGCAGCCCGCTGCTGCGCGAGGCGTTCAACTTCGTGCTGTACGAGAAGCACCCCAACTTCCCGGTGCTGCCGACGTACTTCCAACTCGCCTCGCACGCCGGGCAGTCCGCCGGGGTGCCGGAGGGCGGCTCGCTGGGGCTGGCGCGCTCGGTCGAGCAGCGCTACCGGCGGCTCGGCGGGGAGATCACGTACAACGCCAAGGTCACCGAGATCCTGGTCGAGCGGGACACCGCCGTCGGGGTGCGGCTGAGCGACGGGCGGGAGGTGCGGGCGGACGTCGTGGTGGCCGCCTGCGACGGCCGCACCACCATGCTCGACCTGCTCAAGGGCCGCTACCTGAACGACACCTACCGCCGGCTGTACACGAAGACGCTGACCGAGCCGGGCATGGTCTTCCCCGGCTACCTCACCGTCTTCCTCGGCCTGCGCACGCCGTTCCCGGCGGGCGACCCGTGCAGCACCTACCTGCTGGAGGAGGAGTTCGCGGCGCGGCTCACCGGCATCCGGCACCCCAGCATCAACATCCAGTTCCGCAGCCGGCACTACCCCGAGCTGTCGCCCGCCGGGACCACCGTCGTCTACGCCAGCTACTTCTGCGACATCGCGCCCTGGCGGGCCCTGAGCACCGGCCCCGAACAGGCCGTCCGGCAGCGGCGCGGCGAGGAGCTGCACACCCTGCCGGTCGGCCGGGGCCGGGAGTACCAGCGGGAGAAGCGCCGGGTGCGGGACGCCGTCATCGAGTTCCTGGACGGCCACCACCCCGGGCTGCGGGAGGCGGTGGCCGTCAAGGACGTCTCCACCCCGCTCACCCAGGTCCGCTACACCGGCAACTACGACGGCACGGTGCTCGGCTGGCAGCCCTTCGTGGAGGGCGGGGAGACCCTGGAGGAGGAGATCAAGCGCAACGGCCCCGGGCTGCCCGGCCTGGCCAACTTCTACCTCTCCGGCGTCTGGGCGACCACCGGCGGGCTGATCCGCGCGGCCGCCGCCGGCCGGCACGTCGTCCAGTTCATCTGCCGCGACGACGGCCGGCCGTTCACCGCGGAGGTGGACGACCACGCTCCGCCGCCCACCCTGATCACCGACCCGGTCGGCCCCGACGACCGGCAGTTTGGAGTCACCTCGTGAGCCAGTCCGTGAACGAATCCGTGAGGACCGCGGCGTCCGTGCTGACCGCCGGGAAGGTGCGGATCGAGAAGTGGGTCGTCCGCGCGCACGTGGACGGGGTGCCGGACATCGACCGGATGTACGAGAAGGTCGTCGAGGAGGTGGACGTCCGGCTCGCCGAGGACGAGATGCTGCTGCGCACGCGCTGGGTGTCGGTCGACCCGTACCTCCAGGGCATCGCGCTGGACACCCCGGTCGGCGACCACATGGGCGCCGACTCGATCATGGAGGTGGTGCGGGCCGGACCCGCCGCGCGGTTCGCCGTCGGGGACCTGGTGCAGGGCTTCGGCGGCTGGCGCAGCCACGTGATCGGCAACGGCGCGTCCTGGCTCTGGCAGACCGGCACCTTCCCGATGGTCTTCCCGGCCTTCCGGCGGCTGGACCGCGCCGACTACGACGAGCAGCTGCCGGTCACCACCGCGCTCGGCCTGCTCGGCGGCCCCGGGATGGCCGCCTGGGGGACGGTGGAGAAGTTCCTGGACGTGCGCCCCGGGCTGACGGTGCTGGTCAGCGGGGCCAGCGGCGCGGTCGGCTCGGTGGTCGGCCAGCTCGCCCGGCACCGCGGCGCCCGGGTGATCGGCACCACCGCGACCCCGGCGAAGGCCGCCCGGCTACGGGAGCTGGGCTTCGACGCGGTGCTGGAGTACCGCGACGGGGACGACCCGGAGCGGCTGGCCAAGGAACTCGCCCAGCTCGCCCCGGACGGCATCGACCGCTACTTCGACAGCCTCGGCGGCACGCTCACCGACACCGTCTTCGGGATGCTCTCGGTGGACAGCCGGGTCGCGGTCTGCTGGCAGTGGGGCAGCCAGGTCGGCGGGGCCTGGGCGGGCCCCCGGCTGCTGCCGATGATCATGTTCCCGCGCACCGTGATCCGCGGCATCTTCGCGCTGGAGTGGTTCACCGAGGAGAACTGGGCCGCGCTGCGCCGGGACCTCGGCGCCCTGGTCCGCAGCGGGGAACTGCGCTACCAGCAGACCGTCCACCGGGGCTTCGACAGCATCCCGGCCGCCTACCGCAGCCTGTACGTCGACCGCTCGGCGAGCCGGGGGAAGGTGCTGGTCGAGTTGTGAGCGGAGCCGGAAGGGCCCCTCGGCCTGGCGGGGCCGAGGGGCCGGTCTGCGGGGTCGGGGGTGCAGGCCTGACGGTCTGCGGGCCCCGGGTCAGCCCAGGGTGAACCAGGTGCTGCGGGACTTCTTCCACTCCGGGTGGGTGAGGTCCTTGGCGTCCGTGCCGTCGCCGTAGAGGTCGGCGGAGCCGTTGTCGGTGATCAGCTGGACGCGAGCGCCCGGGGCGTCGAGGTCCGGCAGGTCCGGGGCGGCCTCCCAGGCGCCGGCGTCGCTGGTGGGCAGGTCGAGCAGCTTGACCGGCTTGGAGCCCGGCCGGCCGTCCCAGCGGTAGAGCGCGTACGGGGCGGAGTTGTCCTCGGCCGCCCAGGAGCCCGCCACGATCACGTACTGGCCGAGGGCGTTGCGGCGCAGGTCGCGGACGGACAGCCCGCCGAGGTCCAGCTCGATCGGCTCGCCGATGGTGGCGTGGGTGCCCGAACCGTCGAACAGGGACGAGAAGTTGGTGACCGGCACGAGCAGGGCCCGGCCGCCGGTGACCGCCGGGGTGAGCGGGGCGCGGAAGCCGACGTACGCCGTGGTGGAGCTGCCCGGGGCGAACTCCAGGCCCTCGACGTTGAACCCGTCGACCTGCTTGGGCGCCTGGCCCTCGGCGGCGCCGGCCGCGAAGCCGTAGCGGTCGCCGTGGGCGCTGTCCCACGCGATCAGGTCGTCGCGCAGCCCCTGGTAGGAGCCGGTCAGGGACAGCTGGGTGTCGGCGCCGGAGCCGGTCACCCTGGTGGTGAACAGGGTGTGCCGGTCGGGCTTGACCTTGCCGTCCTTGTTGTTGCCCAGCGAGCCCGTCCAGTAGATCGTGTCGCCGACCCGCGCGGCGGCCTCGATGTCGATCTCCTTGCTGACGCCGAGCGCCGAGCTGAAGTCCCAGCTGCGCACCGGGGCACCGGAGTTGTTGCGGTCGTAGAGCCGCAGGGTGTTGGACTCGTCGTCGCCGACCAGGACGTAGCCGCCGCCCGCGTCCACGGCGGCCGAGGCGTCGCTGGAACCGGTCAGGTAGCGGCTCGCGGCGGAGTCGCGGACGGCGGCCGAGGCGGCGTAGTGCAGGGTGCGGGTGGCGGTCTTGCCGCCCAGGCCGGTCACCTTGACGGTCAGGTCGGTGTAGCCGACGCCCTGGGCGGCGACCGCCAGGGTGCGGGCGGCGCCGCCGCCGGTCACCGTCACGTCGCCGGTCCGGGCCACCGAGGCCTTGGTGCTGGCCGAGGCCGCGACCGTCAGCGCCGAGGCGGGGGCACCGCTCTGGGCGACCGTGACGCCCACCGTCGGGTCGCCGGTGGCGCCCACCGCGCCGGACAGGTACCCGGCCGAGAAGGTGATCGTCGGAGTGCCGTACGAGGCGGCCGCGGAGGGCACCGCCGGGAGGGCGAGCACCGGGACCGCCGCGACGGCGACGGCCAGCGGCAGCAGACGGCGGGGGGAAAGGAGCACGGGACTACCCTTCGACGCGGGGGAGTTGGTGCGGGGACGGTGGGGCGGAGCAAGCCTGCTGTGCGTGGGCGAACGCCGACCCTACGTCAGCGAACGTCCCGACGAACAGCAGGCTTCCGGCCTTGCTCGTCCGGACTTCGTTCCCCCGTGTGCTAGCCGGTGATCCCGGCGGTGCGCAGCCGGCGCTCGACCTCCTCCCAGGTCGGGGTGACCGGGGCGGTCGGGCGGCTGCCCATGCCCTTGTCCTTGAACCCGCTGGAGGTGGAGACGCAGACCACCGGACCGTCCGCCGGGGCCTCGGCGCCGAGGCTGCGCAGCCCCGCCAGGCCGGCCGCCGCGGACAGCTCGGTCCACAGCCCGGCCCGGGACAGCTCCCGCTGGGCGTCGGCGAGTTGGCGGTCGTCGACGGTCAGCGCGGCGCCGCCGCTCCCGGTCACCGCCAGCACGCCCCGGTAGCCGCTCACCGGGGAGGCGATCGAGTACGCGTTGCTCCGGCCGACCGTCACGTGCGCGGCCGGGGCGCCCTCGGCGATCGCCCGGTGCAGCGGGCCGGAGGCCGCCGACTCGCAGGCGTGGATCCGCGGCACCCGGTCGGCCAGGCCCAGCCGGCGCAGCTCGGTGAACCCCTTCCAGACGCCGTAGAGCAGTTCGCCGTACCCGGTGGGGACGAACACCGCGCTCGGCACGCCGACGTCCTGGAAGATCTCGTACGCGACGGTCTTGTAGCCCTCGGGGCCGAAGGCGTGGCCGGTGTGGGTGGTCGTCAGGTTGCTGACCGGGTGCAGGCCGAAGCGCTCCACCACCTGGCGCAGCAGCGGCCAGCGGGACTCCCACGGGACGGGCAGCACCACGGCGCCGTAGGCGTTGAGGAAGGCGTCCACGGCGGGCGGGGTGTCCGGGCCGGTGAACACCACGCAGGGCAGCCCGGCGCGGGCGGCGTACGCGGCGGCCGAGGCGCCGTGGTTGCCCGAGGAGGCCACCGCGATGCCGGGCGCGCCGACGCCGACGGCGGCGCTGGTGGTGCAGCGGTTCAGCCGGTCCTTGTGGCTCCAGGTCGGGTTGCGGGACTCGTCCTTGACGTACACGCCCGGCCCGAGCTCCACCAGCGGGGTGGCGCCCTCGCCGAGGCCGGGGGCGAGCAGCGGGGGCAGCAGCGGGGCCCAGCGCTCCAGGCCGGCGCGGGCCCGCACGGGCGCGAACAGGGCGGCCGGGTCGGCCTTGTCGTAGGCGTAGTCGACCTCGACGGGGTAGGAGACGTCCTCCGTGCTGGTGCGCGGGCAGCCCGAGGTCAGCGGGGGCCAGAGGGGGTAGTCGAGGGTGGGGTCGCCGAGCGAGCGCTGGCCGGTTGCGAGGGAGTCGGAGGTTGTCATGTAAGTAGCCTAGGTGGGCTTCGGGTGCTACCGGGCGGGTTTTTGAATCTTGTTCGGCGGGGGACACTGACGGGGATGTCCGAGGATGTCCGAGGACGGACAACGGGCGGAGCGAGGGGAGCGGGATGGACAGCGGGATACGGGCGATGGTCGACGCGGTCGACGAGGCGCGGCGGCAGCTGCGGGAGAACGCGCTGCCGAAGGCGAAGGACCGGGGGCGGGACAAGGTCCCGGCGGTGGAGGCCGCCGTGATGCTCGGGGAGCTCGCCGACCTGGTGGAGGTCACGGGGGAGCTGGCGGCGGCCCTCTCCGACCGGATGGCCACGCACGAGAGCCCCGAGTTCTACCGGCTGGCGGGAGTCCGGCTCAGGGACGAGGCGGGCCACCTGCGGGAGGCCGAGCAGAGGGTCGCCAAGCGGGTCGGCTGAGGGGGCGAGCGGCCGCCGGTGCC
>NZ_JBHZCN010000018.1:0-52159 GCF_042755465.1 Kitasatospora sp. NPDC059160
GCCCCCGGGGTGGGGGGGTTGGATGGTATGGCGTTTCTCGGGCACGCCGGGGGGGGGGCCGGGGGGGGGGCGGGGCCCCCCCACGGGGCCCCTCGGCAGGTGGGGACGGGCCGTCACCGGTGTGCCGGATTGACAAGCACCCTTGCCGTCCCGGCGAATAGCAGGCATGGCCGACGAAGAGTTCGAGAACGTCCTCACCACGGTGGGCCCGCGGCTGCGGGCCCTGCGCAGGGAGCGCGGCACCACGCTCGCCAAGCTGGCCGCGGCGACCGGGATCTCGCTCAGCACGCTGTCCCGTCTGGAGTCCGGGCAGCGCAAGCCGACCCTGGAGCTGCTGCTGCCGCTGGCCCGGGAGTACCGGGTGCCGCTGGACGAACTGGTCGGCGCCCCGGCCACCGGGGACCCGAGGATCCACCCGCGCCCGGTGACCAGGAACGGCCAGACCGTCGTCCCGCTCACCCGCCACCTCGGTGGTCTGCACGCGTACAAGCACATCGTGCCGCCGGGCCGGAACGCCGGGCCGGAGCTGGAGTTGAAGGTCCACGAGGGCTACGAGTGGCTGTACGTGCTGTCCGGGAGGCTGCGGCTGGTGCTCGGCCCGCACGACCTGGAACTGACCGCCGGTGAGGCCGCCGAGTTCGACACCCGGACCCCGCACGGCTTCGGCAACGCCGGTTCGCAGCCGGTGGAGTTCCTCAGCCTGTTCGGTCCGCAGGGCGAACGCATCCACATCAGGGCGCGACCGGGAACCTCTGTTCGGTAGGTTCGTTCCCTGACAGGGGGTCTCCGCTTCGGGCTCCCCCGCAGGCCGTCGGGAGGGGCCGATTACATGAGTGTGCAGCAGAGCACGGAGTCCGGTGAGAGCGGCGGAACCGAGCAGAGGCCGGGGACCGCGCCGGAGGGGGCCGGCACCGGCCCCGGCACCGGCCCCGGCGCCGGCCCCGGTGCCGGGCCCGCCACCGGGCCGGGCGCCGCCCCCGGAACCCGTTCCGGAGCCGGGACGGAGGAGCCGCCGGAGCCGGAAGCCGGGCGGGCCGCCGGACCGGAGGAGTCCACCGCGGCCGGTGCGAAGCCCGCGCGCAAGAAGCGCCCGTTCTGGCAGGAGCTGCCGATCCTGCTGGTGATCGCCCTGCTGCTCTCGCTCGGCATCAAGACCTTCTTCGTGCAGGCCTTCTCGATCCCCTCCGGTTCGATGGAGAACACCCTGCAGATCGGCGACCGGGTGCTGGTCGACAAGCTCACCCCGTGGTTCGGCGCCGAGCCGGAGCGCGGCGAGGTGGTGGTCTTCCGCGACCCGGGCGGCTGGCTGGAGGACACCCCCACGACCAGCTCCGGCGGCGTCATGGGCACCGTCCAGAAGGCGCTGAGCACCGTCGGCCTGATGCCCTCGGCGGACGAGAAGGACCTGATCAAGCGGGTCATCGCGGTCGGCGGCGACACCGTCGAGTGCAACGCGGGCAGCCCGGTGAAGGTGAACGGCGTCGCGCTGGTCGAGCCGTACCTCTTCCCCGGGGCGACGCCCTGCGACAACGACCCGGTCGGCACCGTCACCGTGCCCAAGGGCAAGCTCTGGGTGATGGGCGACCACCGGAACAACTCCCGGGACTCCCGCCCGCACCAGAACCTCACCGGGGACGGCTTCGTGCCGGTGGACAACGTGGTCGGCCGGGCGTTCGTGGTGGCGTGGCCGATCTCCGACTGGTCCACCCTGCCCGTCCCGGACACCTTCGACAAGGTGCCCTCCCGGGCCGCGGGCAGCCCGGTGGAGGCGCCCCCGGCGCCGGCGGTGCTCGCCCTCGCGGGCGTCGTGCCGATCGCGCTGTGGCGGCGCCGGCGGGCGCGGCGCACCGGGCGCTGAGCGGGACCGCTCCGCCGGAACTCCGCCCGCCGTGTTCTACACGGCTGTAGAGTTCCGGCGACGGGCCGCGGCGTCGGGCGCGGTCGCACCGGTCGGATCGGAGGCGGAACCGTGGTGGAGCGTTCGAACGGGCCCGCGGCGCCCGCCGTGTCGTCCGCGGTGCCCGCGGCGCCCACCGAGGTGCCCGTGCCGCCGATGGACCGGGAGGTCCGGTGGGTGTACCAGCCGGTCGAGGTCGACCTCGGTGACGGCCACTGGGCGCCCGGCCGGATCAGCGGCTGGTGGCAGGACCCGACCGGGCGGAACTGGTGCCGGCTGCGGGTCGGCCGCAGCGGACTGCCCGCCGACTGGCGGCCGTTCGAACCCGACCGGGTACGGCTGCTCCCGGTCTCCGGGTTGTGAAGAGAGTGTCAGGAGTTCTTGGCGGAACCGTTCGAGGACCCCTGTCGTCCCTGGGAGCGAACGCCGACTAGGCCACTTTCAGCAACCGGGGACGACGTGAGTTCCGAGATCTACTTCAACAACAACTACCGCGACCTGTGCGAACAGTACGGGACGGGCGCGGGCTTCCAGTTCGAGTTCTCCTGCTACCGCTGCTCCGACACCTGGCGCTCGCCGTTCGAGCGGTTCACCACCGGTCAGGTGGCGGGCTGGCTTGGCAAGGGCGTCAGTGCGGCGTGGAACCTCATCGGCGGCAACGCCAACACGATCAGCAACGCCGCGGACGGCCTGGCCGGCCAGACCTGGGGCACCTCGCGGGACGCCGCGTTCCAGCGCGCGATCGACAACGCCCAGTCGCACTTCAACCGTTGTGCCCGCTGCACCCGCTACGTCTGCGGCCGCTGCTTCAACCCGGAGCAGGGCCTGTGCTTCGACTGCGCCCCGGACACCGCCGCCGAGGCGGCCGCGGCCCAGCGGCGCGGCCTCAACGACATGGTCTCGGACCGGGCCTACCAGGTCGGCCAGCAGTCCGGCGCGGAGTACGACGTGCGGACGCCGCGCCAACTGGTCTGCCCGCAGTGCCACACGGAGACCCACGGCACGCCGTTCTGCCCCGGCTGCGGGTTCAAGCTGGCGCAGCCCGTCCAGTGCGGGCAGTGCCACAAGGACGTGCCCGACGGGGCGGCGTTCTGCCCGTCCTGCGGGGCGAGGCGCTGAGCGGCCGGTAGGTCGACGCGACGGGGCGCCCGCGGACCGGTGAGGTCCGCGGGCGCCCCGTCGGTTCGTTCCGGGCCGTCGGTCGCGGGACGGCCCCGGAGCGGGAGGCTCAGCCGTACGACACGTTGGCGCACGGGTCGTCGTCGGCCGAGCGGGCGGTGCCGCTGACGCTGCTCGGCAGCGGGGCCGGGGCGGCGGGCGCGCCGGGGGTCGAACCGGCGGCCGGGCCCGGGTTGGCGGCGGCGAAGTCGTGGCCGAGCACCACGCTCAGGCCCTTGCCGCCGGCCTGGACGCTCGCCCCGGGGAAGAGCTTGGCGACGGCCTCGGCGTTGCTGCGCTCGCCCGCGCCGTACTCGACCACGGTGGTGCTGCGGGTTTTGCCAGCCGCGTTGCCGACGGTGGTGACGGTGTAGCCGGCGCCCTTGACGGTCTCGGCGCCCTTGCTGCCGATGCCGCTCTCGCCGGTGCCGTTGAGGACGGCGACCTTGATGTCCGCGTTCCTGGCGGCCGCGGCGGGGGAGGGGGTGGCCTCGGCCGTGGGCGGGGTGCTGGGGGCGGCGGAGTCGGTGGCGGCCGGGCTCTGGGCGCTGGCGTCCTGGCCGTCGATGGTGCGGTCGGCCTTGAGCGCGGCCCAGAGCTGCTCCACGTCGGGGTGGACCAGGGCGACCCGGGGGCCTTCGTAACGCCAGGGTGCGGTGAGGAACTTGACGTCGTGCAGGTCGACGTCCTTGATCGACATGGCGAAGGACATCAGCTTGGCGGCCGACCCGAGGTCGGGGTCGACGGTCAGCGACTTGGTCGCCGCGTCGGCGAGCGGCAGCAGGGTGGTCGGGTCCATGCCGCGGGACTTGACCTCCTTGATGAGGGAGGAGAGGAAGGCCTGCTGGCGCTTGGTGCGGCCGATGTCGGAGCCGTCGCCGATGCCGTGCCGGACCCGGACGAAGTCCAGTGCGGACTGGCCCTCGACCTTCTGCTTGCCCTTGGCGAAGATCTGCTTGCCCTTGTGGCCGAGGTTGGGGTTGAGGTCCCCCTCGTAGACGTTGTTCGGCAGGCAGACCTCGACGCCGCCGACCGCCGTGGTCATCGCGGCGAAGCCGCCGAAGTCCACCACGATGGTGTGGTCGACGCGCAGGTTGGTGAGCTTCTCGACGGCGTTCTGGGTGCAGGCCGGGTTGCCCTGGTCGGTGTTGCCGACCGAGAACGCGCTGTTGAACATCACATTGGTCTGTTCCTTGGTCCACTTGCCGTTGGGCAGCTTGCACGGCGGGATGTCGACCAGGGAGTCGCGGGGGATCGAGATGCCGACGGCGTGCTTGTGGTCGGCGTAGATGTGCAGCAGGATCGCGGTGTCCGAGCGGGCGCCGTCGTCCCCGCCGCCGCCCAGGTTGCCGTTGCCGTTGCCGCGGCTGTCCGAGCCGATCATCAGGACGTTGACCGGGGTGCGGCCCTGGGCGTCCGGGGCGGCCGCCTCCGGGCGGTCCTTGCTCAGGGCGTCGCGGTCGAAGGTGGTGATGTTGCTGTTCAGGCGGTAGTAGACGGCGCCGCCGGCGAGGACCAGGAGCGCGGTGCAGCCGGCCGTGACCCAGAGCACCTTCTGCTTGGTGCTGCGCTTGGGCTTCGGCTTGGCCCGGCCGGCGGGGCGGGCGTCGGGTATCTCCTTGCCCGGGCCGTCCTCGACCGAACCGTCCTTGGCCGAACCGTCCCTGCCCGTACCGGGCTTGCGGTTCGCCGCTCTGCGTCCACCGGCCCGGTGCGACGAATTCTCGCCCTCGGTGGAACCCCTGCGACCCGACACGGCGTCATCCTCCACAGTTGCCACGGAACCCCCGACGGAGCGGTGGCTTGCGTGGTCCTGGGTCGGAGTGTCGATCCGGGTCGTCCCGCCGCTAAACTTTTACACCGCTGTAGAACTTCCAGAGGAGCATACTAGGCGCAGATGAGAAAAATACTGGTCAGACCATGAGAGAAGGTCGACCGGGTCTCATCTCCGTCGCTCCGTACCCGCACGAGGAGCACGATGACTCACCGGATCGCACGTTCGATAGCCGGCGCCCTGGTGGCACTGCTGGCCGCCGTCGGCCTCAGCGCCGCGGCGTCGAGCGCGACGGCGGTGGCCGCACCCCGGACCGCCGCGAGCGGCACGGCCGTTGCCGGGGGACCGGCGGCCGGCGCCGCCGCCCAGGCGCCCGTTGCCGTCGGCGCCGTCGGCACCGTCGCCCAGGGCGTTCAGAGCGTTCAGGGCGCGCAGGACCGGCAGGTCGCGCACGTCGCGGCCAAGGAGGAGAAGAAGAAGTCCGGCTTCTTCGCCAAGCTCGGCAAGTTCCTGCTGGTCGTGGTCATTCTGATCATCCTGTTCATCATCCTGGTGATCTGGGGCATCGTTCACCTGGTGCGGAAGCTCTTCCGCCGTCGCTGAGCCGCTGGGTCGCTGAGCCGCTGAGCCGCTGAGCCGCTGGGCCGGTTCCGGGGCGGCCGGCCCGGGCGCCGACACGGCGCCGGGGCCGGGCCACCCGGCGGTGATTGGCCCTGTCCCGCCCGACCGCCGCGCCCCAGGATGGGCGACATGAGCGACTTCCCGCGCAACCCCTCCGCCGCGCTGCGCCCCGAGAGCCGGATCGTCCACCCGCCGCTGGCCGGACTCGGCGGCGCCCGGCCGCTGGGCGTCCCGCTGCACCAGGGCCACCTGTACGCCTTCGAGACCAGCGAGGCGCTCACCGCCTCCTTCGCCGGCCCCGACGGGGCGTTCGTCTACAACCGCTACGGCAACCCCACCGTCCGGTCGCTGGAGGACGCCGTCGCCGACCTGGAGGGCGGCACCGGGGCGCTCGCCACCGCCTCCGGAATGGGCGCGATCAGCACCGTACTGCTCGCCCTGCTGCGTTCCGGCGACCACCTGATCGCCCAACGGAGCCTGTACGGCGGGACGTTCGCGCTGCTGGCCGACCTCGCGCAGCGGTGGGGCGTCGAGGTCACCCACGTCTCCGGCTCCGATCCGCACGAGGTGGCGGCGGCGCTGCGGCCCACCACCCGGCTGCTGCACCTGGAGACCGTCTCCAACCCCACCACCCGGGTCACCGACCTGCCCGGGCTGATCGCCGTCGCCAAGCGGGCCGGGGTGCTCAGCGTGGTCGACAACACCTTCGCCACCCCGCTGCTGTGCCGCCCGATCGAGCACGGTGCGGACGTGGTGGTGCACTCGGCCACCAAGTACCTGGGCGGGCACTCGGACGTGCTGGCCGGGATCGCCGTCTTCGCCGACCCCGAACTGCACCGGAAGGTCTGGCACCACGGGACCGAACTCGGCGCCAGCGCCGATCCCTTCGCCGCCTGGCTGACCCTGCGCGGCCTCCAGACGCTGGCGCTGCGGGTCCGCCGCCACTGCGACTCCGCGCTCGACCTGGCCACCCGGCTGGCCGCCCACCCGGCCGTCGACGCCGTCCACTACCCGGGCCTGCCCGACCACCCCGACCACGAACTCGCCCGCCGCCTGCTGCCCGACGGCCACGGCGGCGTGCTGGCCTTCGACCTGGCGGGCGGCCGGGAGGCGGCCCGGGCCTTCACCGAGTCCGTCCGGCTGGCCGCGCTGGCACCCTCGCTGGGCGGCGTCCACACCCTGGTGGTCCACCCCGCCAGCACCTCGCACCGGCAGCTGTCGGACGAGGAGTTGGCGGCGGCGGGCATCGGCCCGGGCACGGTGCGGGTCTCGGTGGGCATCGAGCACCCGGAGGACCTGTGGGCGGACGTCGAGCAGGCCCTCGCGAAGGCCTGAGGTCCGACCCGGAGGCCGGGGGAGGCCTGAGCGGGAGGCCGGGCGGGGCCTGAGCGGGAGGCCGGGCGGGGCCTGAGCGGACGACCGGGCGGGGCCTGAGCGGACGACCGGGTGAGACCCGCCCCGGCGGGGTGGAAATCCGGCTGCGGGGGTACCGGCGGACCGGGCATGATCCGGTCCATGGGAACGGACATCCGGGGCTTCGTGGAGTGCCGCACCTGGGCCCCGGGCCTCGACCCCGGGGAGCGGGCCTGGCAGGCGGCCGTCGACCTGTCCCTGCTCGGCCCGACCAGGGACTACGGCTCCTTCGCCTGCCTCTTCGGGGTCCGGGACCCGCACCGTCACTGGCGGCCGGTGGTCGGTGCCCGCGGCCTGCCCGCGGACGCCTCGGCCACCACCCGCGCCGGGCACGCCTCCTGGGGCCCGGCGGCCTTCGGCGCCACCTGGCTGGGCTGGGACGAGGTGCTCGCGGTGGACTGGGACGAGCCGGCGCTGCCCCGGGCGACCAGGATCGCCCGGTACCGGCGGCGGCCCGACGGCTCGCTGGAGCCGGTCCGCCGGGAGGACTGGAGCCGGGCCTTCGCCCGGGCCGCCGGGATCGACAGCCGGACCTTCGACTTCGGCCGGCTCGGCGAGCACTGGGCGGAGGGCACCGAGTGGGACACCGGACCGCTGCTCTTCCGGGCCGAGCGCGACCGGCGCCGCGACGCCGTTCCCGCGGACGGGCCGTGGCGGCCGGTGTGGACGGTGCTGCGCACCCTCGCCGAGGTGCACGGGGAGCAGCACGTCCGGCTGGTGGTCTGGTTCGAGGAGTAGTCCGGCGGAGGGGCGGGCCGGGTCGGTTGGCGTGGAGCGAGGAGTAGGCCGGCGGGCCGGCCGTCAGCGGGCCCTGGGCCGGGCGGCGAGCAGGGCGATGTCGTCCTCGGCGGCGGGTGCCGGGGGCGGGGCGAGGGAGTGCAGGACGGCGTCGAGCAGCTCGTCGAGGTCGCCGGTGGCAGGGAGCCGGAGGGCGGCGAGGCGCGCCAGCGAGGTGTCGATGTCCTCGTTCCGCCGCTCCACCAGGCCGTCGGTGTAGAGCAGCAGGGTCTGCCGGGGGTCGAGCGGATGGGTGGACTGCTCGTAGCCGCCGAAGCCGGTGCCCAGCGGTGGGCCGGTGGGGACGGCCAGCAGTTCGGTGGGGTGGTCCGGGGTGATCAGGGCGGGCGGCAGGTGGCCGGCGCTGGAGAAGGTCCAGCGGGCGCGGCCGGGGTCGGCGAGGGCCAGCAGGCAGGTCGCGGGGCGGGCGGTGTCGTCGGCGGAGATCACGTGGTCGAGCTGGCGCAGGATCCGGTGCGGGGGCAGGTCCATGCCGGCGACGTCGCGCAGCGCCGAGCGGTAGTGGCTCATGTCGACGGCGGCCTCGACGCCGTGCCCCATCACGTCGCCCATGGCCAGCAGGGTGCGGCCGAAGGGCAGCCGGACCGTCTCGTACCAGTCGCCGCCGACCACCGAGCTGCTGCCGGAGGGCAGGTAGCGGGAGGCCAGTGCGAGGTTCTGGTGCGGGTTGCCGGGCTCGCTCAGCAGGGCCCGCTGGAGTTCCAGGGCGATGCCCTGGGAGCGGGTGTAGCTGCGGGCGTTGTCGATGGCGGTGGCGGCGCGGGCCGCGAGGTCGCCGAGCAGGGCGGCCTCGTCCGGGGTGAAGGTCGGGTTGGCGTCGGTGCGGCCGAGGGTGAGCACCCCGACCAGGTGGCCGCGGGCGGCGAGCGGCAGGACCAGCAGTGAGGCGGTGCCCGCCGGGCAGGCGTCGGCGGGGCCCGGTGCGGTGAGCACGGCGACGCCGCCGGCCAGGCCGCGGGCCGCGGCCGAGCCCTCGCGGTGGCGCACGGACTCGCCGGGGCGCGCCAGCTCGGCGAGGGCGGCGTCGAGTCCGGGGACGGCCCGGACCGCGGCGCGGTGCAGCCGCTGGGCACCGGCCCGGCCCGGGCGGGCGGGTTCGGCCTCGGGCGGCAGCACGTCGACGACGGCGAGGTCGGCGAGGGCGGGCACGGTGAAGGCGGCGAGTTCGGCGCAGGTGGTGCGGATGTCGAGGGTGGTGCCGATCCGCTCGGCGGCGGCGTCCAGCAGGGCGAGCCGGGCGCGCGCCTGTTCGAGCTCGCGCAGCTGCGCGCGGGCCGGGTCGGGGTCGTCCAGGACCACGACGATCACGCCGGTGGTCCGCCCGCCGTGCCGCAGCGGCCGGTAGCGCACCCGCAGTCCGGGTGGCACGGGGGCGCCCGCGCCGTCGGGGCCGCCGGTGACGTGCTCGCGGTCGCGGCCGTCGGCGAGGACGCGGCGCAGGGTGGCGGCGGCACCGGCGAAGGGGGTGGTCGCGGCGGCGCGGCCGAGCAGGTCGGCGCGGCGCAGGCCGGTGACGGTGGTGAAAGCGGGGTTGAGGTAGTGCCAGCGCAGCTGGTCGTCGAGCAGGGCGACGCCGACCGGGGCGGTGGCGAGCAGCTCGCGGAGCAGGTCGGGGTCGTTCCCGGGGCCGTGACCGGGGTCGTGGCCGGGGTCGGTGCCGGAGGGTTCGGAGGCGGGGTCCTCGTCCGGGGGCGGGGTGCCCTCTGCGCGGGGCCCGTGCCGGAAGTGCATAGGCCCATGATCACGCGTCGGGGCGCGGCACGCCCACAACTGGGTGAAACCTTGACCGCTCGGAGACGGTGTTGTAGCGAAGCGTGCCCGGTTGCGTGCGCGCACACGCACTTGTAGAGTGCGTGCACACGCACACAGTCATGGCCGTCCGGAACCGTCCGGCGGCCGCGAGGAGGGCCCGCATGGCAGTCACCCCGATGAACGGCACCCGGATCGTCCTGATCACCGGCACCTCCTCCGGAATCGGCCTCGCCGCCGCCGTGGCCGCCGCCCGGGCCGGCTTCCGGGTGGTCGCCACCATGCGCGACACCGGCCGGGCCGGGAACCTGCTGCGCGCGGCGGAGGAGGCGGGCGTCGCCGAGCGGATCGAGATCGAGCGGCTCGACGTCACCGACCCCGCCTCCGTCGCGGACTGCCTCGGCGTCGTCGTCGAGCGGCACGGGCGGCTGGACGCCGTGGTCAACAACGCGGGCGCGGGCTTCGTCGGCACCGTCGAGCAGGACGGCATGGCACCGGTGCGCGCCGCCATGGAGGTCAACTACTTCGGCGTGGTCGAGGTGACCAGGGCGGCGCTGCCGCACCTGCGCGCCGCCGGCGGCCGGGTGGTCACCGTGACCAGCGTCGGCGGGGTGGTCGGGCAGCCCTTCAACGAGGCCTACTGCGCGGCCAAGTTCGCCGTCGAGGGCTTCATGGAGTCGCTGGCGCCGGTCGCCGCCGCCGTCGGGGTGGCCGTCACCGTGGTCGAACCGGGCGCGGTGGCCAGCGAGTTCATCGGCAACCAGGGCATCGACGTGCCCGCGCTGGTGGCCGCCGCCGGCCCGTACGGCCCCGCCCTGGAGGCGTACGTCGACCGGACCTTGAAGGCCTTCGGCAGCGCCCAGACCCCCGAGGAGGCGGCCGCGCCGATCGTCGACGTGCTCACCGCCGAGCGGCCGCCGCTGCGGGTGCAGACCTCCGAGGCGGCCCGGGCCTTCGTCGGGGTCAAGTTGGCCGACCTGGACGGTTCGGCGGTGGGGGCGATGACCGGCGGCTGGGTCGCGACCGGGAGCGCCTGACGTCGGGCGGGGTGCGGGGGTGGGGGCACCGGGGTGCTGGGTGCGTGCGGCTCCGGGTCCGGGCGACGGGTCGCGGGTGATCAACGGTCATACTTGGGCGGCGGCGCCCGACACCGGGTGCCGCAGACGGTGCCACAGCGCCGTCCGCAGGCAACGGGCCGCCAGGAGCGGCCCGTCGGCAGCCCAGACCGGAGGAACCGATGAGCCCCCACCAGCCGACCAGTCGTCCGGCGGCAGGGGCCCCCGGGGTGCCGTGGAACCGGCAGCGGCTGCGCAGCAACAACGAGTGGCTGCTGCTGGAGCTGCTGCGTACCGGCGGCGGTACCTCGCGCGCCCAACTGGCCCGGGACACCGGCCTGTCGAAGCCCACCGTGTCCGCCGCGCTGGCCGACCTGGAGCAGGCCGGGCTGGTCCGCGAGGCCGGGCGGGTGGCCCCGGAGCGGGGCCGCACCGCGGTGCTCTACGAGGTCGACCCGACGGCCGGTCACGTGCTCGGCGTGGACGTCGGCCGGGCCCGGCTGCGGGTCGCCGTGGCGGACCTGGCCGGCACCGTGGTCGCCCGGCGGGACGTGCCCAACCGGGGGCGGACCGCGGACGCCGTCGCGGACGCGGTGGTCGCCGCCGCGGGGGAGGCGACCGCCGAGGCGGGCCTGGCCGCCGGGGACCTCGTGCACGCGGTGATCGGCACGCCCGGGGTGTGGGACGAGGAGCGGCGCGGCCTCCGGTACGCCACCAGCCTGCCCGACTGGGGCCGGCCGGGGCTGTTCGACCGGATCGGCCAGGGCCTGGGCACGGCCGTGACGGTGGCCAACGACGCCAACCTGGCCGCGCTCGGCGAGTACACCCTGGGAGCCGGGCGCGGCAGCCGGATGTTCGCCTACCTGCTGGTCGGCACCGGCCTCGGGGTCGGGGTGGTGAAGGACGGAGAGCTGCTGCTCGGTGCGCACGGCGCGCTCGGCGAGATCGGCCTGGTGCCGCTGCCCGCCCGTCCGGGCGAGCCGGCCGTGACCACGCTGGAGGAGGCGGCGGCGGCGGACGCGGTGGTGCGTGCCGCCCGGGAGTTCGGGCTGGCGGGGAAGGGCCGGAGCCGGCTGACCGCCAAGCAGGTCTTCGAACGGGCCCGGGCCGGGGAGGACGCGGCGCTGCGGGCGGTGGAGTGGGAGGCGGAGCGGCTCGCGTACGCGGTGGCGGTGCTGTCCGCCGTGCTGGACCCGGACCTGCTGGTGCTCGGTGGGGGGATCGGCAGCAGCGCGGACCTGCTCCTGGAACCGCTGGAGCGGGCCCTGCGCCGCTTCGCGCCGATGCGTCCGACGCTCGCCCCGAGCCTGCTGGGGGAGGAGGCGGTCCTCCTGGGCGCGGTGGCCACGGCGCTGGAGACGGCGCGTCCCGAGGTGTTCGAGCGTCGGACGGCGGAGTTGTGAGGCCGGGTCCGTAGGTGTGGGCCCGGGTCCGTAGGTGTGGGGCCGGTGGGGCCGGGGCCGGTGGGTGTGGGGGAACCCACCGGCCCCGGGCGGGTCAGCCGGTGGCCAGGGTCAGGCCGTAGGTGCTGAGGATCGGGTTGACCGGCTGGAAGTAGGTCTCGCCGCCGGAGGTGCAGTCGCCGGAGCCGCCCGAGGTCACGCCCTGGGCCTGGTTGCCGGAGATGAACGAGCCGCCGGAGTCGCCCGGTTCGGCGCACACGTCGGTGCGGGTGAGGCCGTAGACGCTGCCCTCCTGGTAGTTGACGGTGGCGTTCAGCTCCTGGACGGTGCCGCAGTGCCAGCCGGTGGTGGAACCGGAGCGGCAGACCGAGCCGCCCACCGCCTGCTCGGACGAGCCGCCCACCGTGACCGTGCCGCCGGCGTAGTCGTTCACCTGCGGCTGGGCCGTCCAGTCGGATCCGGCCGCCACCCAGGAGTAGTCGTTGCCCGGGAAGGTCGAGCCCTGGAAGGTGCCGATCGAACTGCCGTCGGAGGTCGTGGCGTTGGAGCCGGGCTGGCCGCAGTGGCCGGCGCTGACGAAGCCGGGCTGGCCGTTCTGGGTGACCGGGAAGCCGATCGAGCAGCGGGCGGCGTTGTCGATGTAGTAGGCGTCCCCGCCGTGCAGGTCGGCGAGCGGTCGGGGTGCGGCGGTGGCCCGCTCGACCCGGACCAGGGAGCGGTCCACCCCGGCCCGGTCCAGGAAGGCCCCGGTGCGGGCGTCGTCGGCGGACTGCACCACGACGGCGTTGGAGCGGACGTCGACGTACCAGAGCGGGGTGGCGTCCGGGGCGGCCGCCCGGGAGGCCCGGTCGAGCGCGTCCTTCGCCCGGTCCAGGGACGCCAGCGCGTGGCGGACGACGGTGGCCCGGCCGCCGTGGGCGGTGATGGTCCGGGCGGCGGAGGCGTCGGTGGTGGCGACCACCAGGTCGGCCTGCGGTCCGTCGATCCAGGCGCCGGCCCAGTGCTCGCCGAGCGCCTGGGTGAGGGCGTGCTGGACGGCGGTGGCGCGGCCCTCGCGGGCGATCCGGTCGGCGGCGGCCTGCGGGGCGAGCCCGAGGTCGCGCTGCATCGCGTGCAGCAGGGCGGTGGGCACGGCCGTGGTGCGGGTGGGGGTGGCGGCCAGGGCGGCCGTGACGGACGGGTCGTCAGCGGGGGCGCTGACGGCGGGTGCTGCGGTGAGCGCGACGGTCGCGAAGGCTGCGGCGACGGCCAGCGCACGGATCCGGAGCATGGGGTCTCCTCGTTCGGCGTGGGGGTTGCCGGAACCGTAGCGACCTGATTGGCATGTCCGGAACATGTCGTAACGCCCCGCGCTCCGGCGCTATACCCCCCCCGCCGGAGGCTCGACGTGGGGGCCGGAAGATCTCGATCCGCCAACGAGTGGGGAAACGGTGCTCACGGCGTGTGCGGACTCTGCTTGAATCGCACGCCTCACCCGTACGGACCTACGGAACGGAGCGTTCTCCCCTCATGGCCTCACCGATATCCGGGCGCCGCAGAACGGCCGGCCTGGCCGGATTCGCCGGACTCGTCCTCACCGTCGGCCTGGCGCTGACCGGTTGCGACCCGTCGGCGGCGGACGCCACGCCGACCTCCTCCCCGACCGTCGCGGCCACGCCGGCTTCCGCCACGCCCACCGCGGCGAGCCCGACGGTCCCGGCGCCGCCGGTGGTCACCCCCTCGGCGCCGCCCGTCGCGTCCGCCCCGCCGCCGTCCGCCCCGCCCGCCGCGCACCCGCAGACGCCGTCCGCCAAGCCGCAGCCCAAGGTCACCACCGCCCAGCCGCCGAACGACCCGCAGCCCCAGCACACCCAGGCAGCGGGCGGCACCGAGTGCGAGCTCCGCTCCAACGCGGGCAACTGCTACGCGGCCGGCCAGTTCTGCCGCAACGACGACCTGGGCCGGAGCACCCACGACGCCAACGGGCGGATGATCTACTGCCGGATGGTCAGCGGAAAGCCGCACTGGCAGGCGTGAGTCACCCGCCGAGGGTGTCCCAGAACAGGTGCTCGTAGGCCTGGAGCAGCAGGCCGTACTCCCGGGCGGCGGTCAGTGCGGGGTCGTCCAGCGGGTCCGGGCCGAGGGCGTCGGCGGCCTGCTGTTCCAGTTCGGGGGCCGGCTGGGCGAAGAAGTCGAAGAAGGCGCAGGCCTCGTCGGAGAAGCCGTGGTGGCGGCGCAGCGCCGCGGCGATGGTGGCGCAATAGCCGCCCCAGGCCGCGAAGTTGGCCACCAGGGCGGCGGCTGCGGCCGGTGGCGGGGCGTTCAGGGCGAGCCAGGCGAGGTAGGACGGGTAGGCCTGGCAGCCGGGGAGCGGTACCCGGGCGGCGGCCGCCCGGCGGTCCAGGCCGCAGGCTTCGGCCAGGGCGGGCAGGGCGCGCAGGGCGGCGCTCTCGCCCCCGGCGAGAGTGACGTACCAGGCGCCGAGCGGCCGGTCGGCGCAGCGGGTGGCGAGTAGCAGCAGGCTGCGCCGGTCCGAGGTGATGATCCGCTGCTGCTGGGCGGCGAGTTCGGCCACCGCGGAGAGCGGGGCGGTGCCGGCGGCGAGCGCGGTGACCAGGGCGGGCGCGGTGTCGCCGGGGGCCGACTCGGCGCGCAGGCGGCGGATCTGGTCGAGGATCGGGTGGTTCACCGGTGCCTCCGGGGTGCGGTTCGGTCCGGTGCCCATTCCTACCGCGTGCGGGCCTCGGTGCGGTGGCGACAGGCCGGGGTGCCCGGGGGCGCTCGGGGATGTCCCGGGGGTGCTCGGGCGGTGCGGGTGCCGGGAGCGCCCGGTGGTGCGGCGCTCCCGGCCCGGGTGGCGGCTGTGCGGGGATCAGGCTCCGGCGCAGGCCTTGGTCAGCTCGCCGGCGGCGTCGCCGATCGGCCCGAAGTCGGGTTCCTTGCCCTTGAAGACGGCGGTCTGGGCGTTGTCCACGGCCTTGGACAGCTTGTCGGCCGCCGCGTCCACCTTGCCGTCCCCGTCCTGGCGGATCTTCTTGACGTCCTCGACGATCTTCTTGAGGGCCGTGACGGTGTGTTTGCGCCGGTTGTCGTCGGTGATCTGGCCGACGTTGAGCGCGGAGTCGGTGAGGTCCTGGACGTCGCCGGTGAGGCTGATCGCCCGCTTCCCGCAGTCGAGGGACTGGTCGGTGTTCTTGCACGCGGTCAACAAGGGGGCCGCCACGAGCAGAACGAGCGCTGTGGCGGCCAGGCGGTACGGCTTCTTTGTCATGTCTGTATCCCTCCCGCGTTCTAGAACGTCCCGTGCTCGCGCGGCGGTTCCGGCGTGGAGGGTGAACGGTCGGCGAAGTCTCGACTTCGGGTGGGAGAGTGACGGATCGTCAGGTCGCGCTGCTCTGCCGGTGATGCCAGTCCTGCCAGTCCTTCCAGGCGGCGGGCGGGAGCAAGGTGCGGCTGCGCGAGACGAGTTCGTGGAGGCCGGGTCCGTAGCAGGCGGCCAGCTCGGCGTTGTGGACGAACACGTCGAGCTCGTTGGCGGCGGTGATGGCGAGGAAGGCCCGCAGGTCCTCCTCCGGCGGGGTGTGGTCCTCGCCGGTGAAGCGGTCGTGGAACAGCGGCGTCTCGTCCCGGCCCAGGCGCGGGTAGACGGCGGCCCGGTCGCAGCTGGCGTACAGGTAGACGATCGCCTCGGCGCGGTCGCCCAGGAGGTCGACCAGGGTGGCCCGTTCGTCCAGGGCCAGCAGGGCGCCGTCGAACCCGTCGGTCCCGTACGCGGCGTGGCAGAGCCCGGCGGTCTGGACGGCGGAGTCGGTGCCCCAGTCGGCCAACCGGGCCGCCACCCGGGTCAGGTGCGCCAGCAGGGTCCCGCCCGGGTGGGGGGTCCGGTCGGCCTCGTGGGCGCGCAGGAACTCCTCGATGTGGCTCCAGGCGGGAGCGGTGGGGTGATCGGGTGAGGTCATCCGACGAGTTCTACTCCGGTGCCCGACCGCCCGCAACCGGGTTCGGCCATGGGGGTCGAACGCCCGCCGTCGGTCCGTGCAGAGGTTCGACGGCGGGAGTTCGAGGCGTCAGGAGAGTTCGCGCACCAGTCGGGCGATGGTCGGGGTGGGGACGGAGTGGGCCTCGGCGGCCCGCAGCACCGCGCCGCCGATCGCGTCGAGTTCGGTCGGTCGGCCCGCCTCGACGTCCCGCTGCATCGAGGACTTCATCCCGGCGGGGATCCGGTCGAAGGCGGCGAGCAGCGCCTGCGCATCCGCTGGGGCGCCGACGGCGTCGGCGACGGCGGTGATCTCGTCCAGGACGGCGAGCAGTTCGTCCCGGTGCTCGGTGCGCACGACGCCGACGCCGTCGGCGTGGCGGGTGGTCAGCAGGGCGAAGGGCGCGAGGAAGGAGAGCTTGCTCCAGAGCATCGCGGTCTCGTCCTCGCGCAGCGTGACGTCCAGCCCGGTGCGCCGCAGTTGCTCGGCGAACTCCGTCACGGGACCGGCGAGTTCCACGGCGGCGAACGGGCTGGTGTGCTCGATCCGGCCCGGCGCGGTACGGGTGGCCTCGACCCGGATCGTGCCGGCCACCACCTGCCCGGCCGGGTAGCGCCCGCGCAGCAGCGTCATGTGGTCCAGGCCGTTGAGCAGCGGCACCACGATGCCGGTGCCGAGCGTCTGCGGCGGCATCCGGTCGAGCGCGGCGGTCAGGGCCGTCTCCTTGACGGTCACGAAGGCGGCGTCGACCGGCGCACGGAGCTCGGTCGCGGCCTCGACCCGGGCGGTGAACTCGCCGAACTGGGTGCTGCGCACGTGCAGTCCGTCGCGGGCGAGGACGGCCGCGCTCTGCTCGCCGGCCAGGCAGATCACGCGGTGGCCGTCGCGCGCGAGCAGCCCGGCGATCAGGCCGCCGACGCCGCCGGGGCCGAGGACGGCGACGGTGAGGGGGGTGGTGGTCATGCGGACTCCTTCGTGGGGCGGGGTGGGGCGGGGTGGGGAGGGGTTGGTGACCGGTGCGTGAGCGGGGCGTTCGGGGCCGTCGCTACGGGGCTTCCCAGGAGAAGCGGCCCTCCAGGCCGTCCGGGCTGAGGAAGCCGGAGCCGACGCCGTAGCCGAAGTTGAGGAAGTACGGATCGCCGTCGTCGGGGGCGTCCGAGAGTGCGAAGAGGAACTGCCAGGGTGCGGGCACCCGGGCCCGGCCGTTCGGGAAGGACGGGAGGCCGCCGAGGTGGTCGCGCACGTGGTCGCCGTCCGGGACCGGGGCCTCGGGGCCCTCGTGGCGCAAGTACCGCTGGAAGGCGGCCCGTTGGTCCATCGAGCGGTCCAGCTCGGCCGACAGCGGCAGCAGGTCGAGGTGGAACTCGACCGGGACGGTCCGGTCGGCGTCGGGATCGTCGCGCCAGAGCGTGCGGCCCCGGGTGCCGGGTGGGCCGATCACGGCGAAGGACGGGATCCGGCCGCCCGGCTGGACGAGCAGCACGCCGTCGCCGTGCTCCGGATCCTGGCCGCCCATGATCAGCTCGTCCTCCTCCAGGAAGAGGTACGCCAGCCGCAACTCGTCGCCGGGGACGGGGAACTGGCCGATGAACACCAGGGGCTCGCCGGTGCCGGGGGCCAGCGGCCAGGTGGGTTCGGCCAGCCAGCAGGGCTCGCCGCCGAGCTTGGCGACCGGCTCGGTGATCGGCCGCTCGGCGGGGCGCGCGGAGAGCGCGAGGCGGGGGAGGAAGGCGGCGTTGTACGGGCCGGCGGCGGTGCCGGTGGGGCGCGGGGGCGACGGTGGGGGGTGGTTCATCGGGTGGCCTCGGTGGTGGTGATGGTGCGGTGGAGGGAGACGAAGTCGAAGTGGTAGGGCGCCTCGTGGCGGGCCTTGCGGCCGGGGGCCGGGCGGGGCGGGCGCCCGGTGCTGGCATGGAGGTAGAGCCCCTGGTGGCGCAGCGTGCCGTGCTCCGGGTCCGGGACCGGCAGGCCCTCGGTGCGCAGGGCCTCGGCCAACTCCCGGGCCGGCCAGGCGAAGACGTCGATCCCGAGGTGG
The DNA here is from genome assembly GCF_042755465.1 of Kitasatospora sp. NPDC059160. Lineage (NCBI taxonomy): Bacteria > Bacillati > Actinomycetota > Actinomycetes > Kitasatosporales > Streptomycetaceae > Kitasatospora > Kitasatospora sp. NPDC059160. Next base: position 17,860 of record NZ_JBHZCN010000018.1, read on the forward strand.
CCGACCGGGCAGGGGGGCCGGTCGTCGTACCGGTTCAGGCCCACCGAGACCCCCTCCAGGCCGCCGTCCTCGCCCCCGGACAGCGTGACGCCCACCCCGGGGAGTCCGAAGCCCAGGGCCCAGCTGGTGCCGCAGACGAAGGTCGGGCGCACCCCGTCCGGCAGCAGCTCGCCGTGCGGGGCCAGCAGCGCGCGCACGGCCTCCTCGGTGAGGCCGAAGCGCAGTTCGGGCAGCGGGGCCGGCAGGCGAACGCCTCGGCCGGGCAGCAGGTCGATGGTCACCCGATCATGATTCCTCCTCGGGCCCGCCGACGGGAGTCCGTGCTGCCGTGGCAGGCGTCACGGAGCGCGAGCCGCCTTAGGCTCGGTGCGGGGTGGCGCGGAGGCGGAACCGGAGGGGGAGCGGATGGCGGCGGATCAGGTACCTGCGGACGCCCGGCTCGTCGAGGCGGTGCGGGCCCGGGACGAGGACGCGGTGTGGGCGGCGCTCGGCGCGGGGGCGGACCCCGACGTGCGGGGCGGGGACGGGTTGCCGGTGCTGTGCGCGGCCGTGGCCGGGTTCGACCACGCGGTGGCCCACGCGCTGGTCACCATGGGCGCCGACCCCGACCTCCCGCTGCCGGACGGGACGACCCCGCTGCTGCGCGCCGTCGACCTGGGCTCGTACGCCGTCCTCGGAGCCGTCCTCGGCGAGGACCCCGTGCTGCGGCTGGGGCCGGCGGAGCGGGAGCGGCTGCTCGGGTTGGCCCGGTCCTGGTACGCGACGGGTGCGCAGGCCGAGCTGCGCCGCCGGACGGGCGCGGAGGGGCCGGGCGAGACCCTGCTGATCGAGGAGGACTTCTGCCAGGTCGAGCAGGTCTCCCTCGGCGGGCTCACCGTCCGGGCCGGGCACGGGGCCGTGCTGACGACGCTGGAGTGGACCTTCCGGATCGCCACCCCGGTCGACGAGCTGGTGGCCCGGGCCGTGCGGCAGCCCGACGACCGCCACGTCGACGGGGCGGCGTGCCAGTACGTCCTCGCACAGCGCCCCGACAGGGCGACCTGGGAGGCGGTGATGGCGTACCGCCGGCACCCCGACCCGCGCCACCGCCGCTTCACGGCCTCCTTCCTGACGACCAACCGAATGGTGCCGCCCGCCCTGGTCCCCTCCTTCGAGGAGGAGAAGGAGGACGAGCTGCTCGCCGTCTGGGCGGCGGAGGAGACCGACGGCGAGGTGCTCGCGGAGGTCCTCCAGGCGCTGCTGATGCGCGACCACCCGGGGACGGAGGGCCTGGCGCTGCGCCACGCCGACCACCCGGACCGGGAGGTGCGCACCGTGGCGACGCACTGTCTGGGGGCGGGCGGTCAGCCCTTCTCGGCGGAGGTCACCGCCTGCCTGCTGCGGCTGGCGCGGGACGAGTGGCCGCCGGTCCGGGCCGGAGTGGCCCGGAGGCTTGAGAACCGTCCGCTGACGGAGGAGTTCAGGGCGGTGCTGCTCGCGCTCGCCGGGGACGAGGACGCCCGGGTGCGGCTCTCGGCCGGGTGCGCCCTGGCGGAGTCGGACGCGTCGGACGACCGGACGGGCGAGGTCGCCGACGCCCTGGCCGCGCTGTCGGACGAGGAGGACCAGCGGGCGCGGGTGGTCGGCGCGTACGGGCTCGTGGTGCGGGGCGACCGGCGGGCGGCGGAGGCGGTCGACCGGGTCGGGGGCCTCCCCTGGCACGAGTACCGCTACGACCACCGGGCGGAGGCGATCTGGGCCTGGCGGACACGCGGCGGGGCCGAGGGGACGTAGGGGGTGTCTTGTGGCTCAGGCCGGGCCCGCGACGCCAGGGCACGCACCTCGCCGCGTTGTCGTCGGTCGCCAATGCGCTGCATGGACTCCCTCCTCCGCCTTGCGATGCACGCACCCTGACGCCGCGGGCTCATCCGACCTGAGCCACAAGACACCCCCTGGCACCACCTGCGGGGTTCGGTTTTCCGAACCCCGGATTGGGGTGCCAGCACAATCGACCCGGTCGTCCCGGATGTCCAGGATTGGGGGCATGAACGGGATCACGACAGCCGCCGACCGGGCGGCGCACGGCGAGGTGACGGGGGCGGCCCTCAGCTGCGAGGGGCTGCACCGCGAGTACGGGCGCGGCGCGGCCGCCGTCCGGGCGCTGCGAGGGGTGTCCGTGGCCTTCGCGCCGGGCACCTTCACGGCGGTGATGGGGCCCTCGGGCTCCGGCAAGACCACCCTGCTGCACTGCCTGGCCGGGATGGACCGCCCCACCCGGGGCACCGTCCGCTGGGGCGGTACGGAGGTGTCCGGCCTGCCCGAGCGGCGGCTCGCCGAGCTGCGGCGCACCAGGGTGGGGTTCGTCTTCCAGGCCTTCAACCTGATGCCCGCGATGACGGTCGCGCAGAACGTCGAACTGCCCGGGCGGCTGGCCGGGAACCCGCCGGAGCGGGCCCGGGTGCGGGAGGCGCTGGCCCGGGTCGGGCTGGCCGGGCGGGAGCGGGACCGGCCGGGCCGGCTCTCCGGCGGCCAGCAGCAGCGGGTGGCCATCGCCCGCGCCCTGGCCGCCCGGCCCGAGGTGCTGTTCGCCGACGAGCCCACCGGCGCGCTGGACCGGGCGACCGGGCGCGACGTCCTGGACCTGCTGCGCGCGGGCGTGGACGAGGACGGGCGGACGTGTGTGATGGTCACCCACGATCCGGTGGCCGCCGGCTACGCGGACCGGGTGCTGCTGCTGGCGGACGGCCTGCTGGTGGACGAACTGGACCGGCCGACGGCGGCGCAGGTCGGCGAGCGGCTCAGCAGGTTGGGCGGGTGAGGGCGATGCGTGGCGGTTCCGTGCCGACCCTGGCGGTCGGTCAGATCAGGCGCCGGCCGGCGGCCTTCGCCGGGCTCGCGGCGGCGCTGTTCCTGGCGGTGGCGGCGGTGACGCTGTTCGGTTCCCTGGTCGCCGCCCAGGTCACGGCGCCGGCCCCGGTGGCGCGGGCGGCGGTGGCCGGGCCCGGGCTGCTGGTGATCGCGGGGGCCTTCGGTGAGATCGCCGTCCTGGTCGCGCTGTTCGTGGTGGTGAACGCGCTCGGGTTCACCCTCCGTCAGCAGCACCGCGACCTCGCCCTGCTGCGCACGGTCGCGGCGACGCCCCGCCAGATCCGGCGGCTGGTGCGCCTCCAGGTCACGGCGACGGTGCTGGCGGCGGCCGTTCCGGGCGGTGCGGCGGGCCACTTCGCCGCCCGGGCCTTTCTCACCGCGCTGCAGCGGCGCGGGATGGCCGCACCGGGGCTGCGGATACCCGGGACACCGGTGCCGGTGCTGATCGCGCTCGCGGTGGCGCTGCTGGTCGGCCTGGCGGCCACCGCGCTGACGGTCCGGCGGATCACCCGGCCCGCCCCGGCGGCCGCGCTGACCGACAGCGCGGTCGGGCAACGGTGGACGGGCGTGGTGCGGCTGCTGATCGGCGGGGCGGTGTTGGCGGGCGGCGGTCTGCTGCTGCGGCTGGCCGGCACCCGACCGGCCGGGGAACTGGACAAGGCGGGGCAGGCGGCCCTGCTCGGCGCCCTGGTGCTGCTGGTCGCCGTCGCCCTGCTGGGGCCGGTGGTGGCCCGGCTGCCGATGGCGGTGCTCGGTGCCCCGGTCCGGGCGCTGCTGCCCCGGGTCGGCTGGCTGGCGGACGCCAACCTACGCGGCTACGCCGTCCGGCTCTCCTCGGCGGTGGTCCCGGTCGCGCTGCTGGTCGGGCTCTCGGCCACCATGCTGATCATGACCGGCACGGCGGAGCGGGCCGCGCTGGCGACCGGGGCCACGACCAGCGTCACCAAGGCCAGCGACGTCTGGCTGCGGCAGGCGGAGCTCGGCCTGCTGGCCGGCTTCGCGGCGGTCTCCACGGTCAACACCCTGGTCGCGCTGACGGCCGACCGGCGGCGGGAGTTCGCACTGCTCCGGCTGGTCGGGGCGACGCGGCGGCAGCTGCTGCGGATGCTCCTCGTCGAGGCCGTCCTGACCACGGCGGTGGGAGTGCTGCTCGGTGCGGCGGTGGCGGCCGCGGCGACCGGGGCGTTCAGCCGGGCGGTCACCGGATCGCTGCTGCCGGTGGTGCCGGGCGCCGCCTGCGGCTGGGTGGTGGCGGGCGCGGCGGTGCTGACGGTGCCGGGGATCGTCGGCACGGGGCTCTGGGCGATCGGCGGCCGTGCGGTGGAGGAGGTGGGCGGGGAGCGGGGGTGAGTGGGAGGAGGACGGTTGAGGGCGGCTCTGGACAGGTGACGAGGGAAGAGGGCGTATGAGGACTGCGGAGGTGAGAGGGGGTTCGGGGCGGCCTCGGGCGGTGAGGTGGTCTGCGGTGACGGAGGGTCCGGGCGGGCGGCGGACCTGGTGGTGGCTGGGGGATGCTGGGTGTCGGTTGATCGGTGAACGGTGGGGCACGTGGTGACTCGGTGGCGGCGCGGACTGTCGGTGCGGGGCGGTGAGGTGGCGTTCGCCCTCCTCGGACTGCCACTCGGAGTGCTGGGCGGCGTCTACGCGGTCGCCGTGCTCTACGCGGGGGCCCTGCTCTCGCTCACCGTCCTGGGGCTGCCGTTCGTCGCGGCCGCCCTGGTCGGGGCACGCGGGATCGGCGGGCTGCACCGGCGGCTGGTCGGGTGGCTGCTGGGCGAACGGGTGGCCGCGCCACCGGCGTCGGTACGCCCCTCGGGGCTGCTGGCCCGGGGGCGGGTCGTACTGACCGACCCGGTCGCCTGGCGGGCGCTGCTCTACCTGTTCCTCCGGCTGCCGCTCGGCGCGCTCGGCTTCCTGGCCGTGGTCGGACTGCCGCTCGGCTCGGTGTGGCTGGCGGGCTTCCCGCTCTGGGTACGGCTGTTGGAGCCGGGGCCGCGAGCGGTCGACTGGCTGGACGTCGCCGGGCCGCCGGTGGGGCTCGCGGTGCTGGCCGCCGTACCGGCCGTACTGCGGGCCCTGAGCCGGGCCAATCGCGCGCTGGCCCGGGCGCTGCTCGGGCCGGTGCGGTCGCAGCAGCGGGTGCGGGAGCTGGAGCACGCCCGCGCCACCCTGCTCGCCGAGAACACGGACCGGCTGCGGCGGCTCGAACGCGACCTCCACGACGGCACCCAGGCGCAGTTGGTCGCGCTCGCCATCACCCTCTCGCTGGCGGACGACGCGCTCGGCGAGGCGGCGCCCGGCGGGGCAGTGGCCTTCGGCGGGGCGGCGGCGTCCGGGGCCGGTGCCGGTGCCGGGAGCGACGCCGGGAGCGGTGCCGACCTGGGGCGGCTGCGCGCCCTGGTCGACCGGGCGCGTGGGCAGACCGATGACACCATCACCGGGCTGCGGCGGCTGACCCGGGGCATCCACCCGGTGGCGCTGGACGGCGGCCTGGCCGAGGCGCTGCCCGCACTGACGGCCACCTCGCCGGTGCCGGTGACGCTCCGGCTGGACCTGCGGGAGCGGCCGGCGGAGGTGATCGAGCGCGCGGTGTACTTCTGCGCGGCCGAACTGCTCACCAACGTGGCCAAGCACAGCGGCGCCCGGGCGGTCGACCTGACGGCGAGCGCGGTCGACGGCCGGGTCCGGCTGACGGTGCGCGACGACGGGCGCGGGGGCGCCGGGATCGGTGCGGGGACGGGGCTGACGGGGTTGGCCGAGCGCCTGGCGGCGGTGGACGGGAGGCTGCGGGTGGACAGCCCGCCCGGTGGGCCGACGCTGGTCACGGCGGAACTGCCGAGCAGGCTGTGAGGCCGTTGGGCCGTGTCGCCCCGGACGGGCAGGGGGCCGGGCCGCTCAGGCCCCGGTCTCCGCGAGGTAGGCCAGGACGGCCTTGACCCGGCGGTTGTCGGCGTCCGTCGCGGGCAGGTCGAACTTGGTGAACACAGCGGCCACGTGCTTCTCCACCGCTCGCTCGGAGACCACCAGCCGTCCCGCGATCGAGCGGTTGGAGTGGCCCTGGGCCATCAGCTCCAGTACCTCGCGCTCGCGGGCGGTGAGCGAGTCCACCCGGTTGCGCCGCCCGCCGTGCATCAGCCCGTTGACGATCTCCGGGTCGAGCGCCGTGCCGCCCGCCGCGACCCGGTGCAGGGCGTCCACGAACTCGGCGGTGCGGGCCACCCGTTCCTTGAGCAGGTAGCCGATGCCCGCGGCGCCGCCGGCCAGCAGCCGGGCGGCCCAGGCGGTCTCCACGTGCTGGGAGAAGACCAGGATGCCGGTCCCGGGTGCGGTGGCCCGGATCTCGACCGCGGCCCGGATCCCCTCGTCGGTGTGGGTGGGCGGCATCCGGATGTCCACCACGGCCACGTCGGGCCGGTGCTCGGTGACGGCGGCGACCAGTTCGGGGGCCGTGCCGGCGGTGGCGACCACCGCGCACCCACGGGCGGTCAGGAGCTCGACCATCCCCTCGCGGAGGATCACCGAGTCCTCGGCGAGGACGACGCGGAGCTGCTTGTCGATCATGACGCCATTATCCGGACCGTCCGGGTGGGCGGTGGTGCCGGGTCCGGTTCGTCCTGGCGGTGTAGGTCTACAGCAAGGCTGGACAGTTTGGACTGATGAAATTACCGTGGAGCGGTGACCGAGAAGCGAACCGCCCCAGCCGTTCCGGAGGCACCGCCTGCCTCGGAGTCCCATGCCGACACGGCCGCGCTGGCCGCCCGGGAGCTCCGGGCCGTGTTCAGCAGGTTGCGCCGGACCCTCCAGGAGAAGGGACAGGGTTCCAGCGGGCTCACCCCCTCGCAGACCGCGGTGCTGAACCGCCTGATCACCGACGGGCCGGCCGCCGCGAGCGCGCTGGCCGCTGCGGAGCGGGTCCGGCCGCAGTCGATGGCCGCCACGCTGGCCGCGCTGGAGGCGCACGGGCTGGTCGCCCGCCGCCCCGACCCCGAGGACGGGCGCCGCCAGGTGGTGGACCTCAGCGCGACCGGGCTGGAGTGGATCGCGGACAGCCGCCGGGCCCGTGAGGAGTGGCTGGCCAGGGCCCTGGAGGAGGAGTTCAGCGAGGCCGAGCGCGCCACCGTGCTGGCGGCGCTGCCCCTGCTGGACCGGCTCAACCGGGCGAGTCGGCTGAGCCGACCGAGCCGACTGAACCAGCGATGACCGGCCCGTCGACGCTGCTGGCGCGGCTGCGCTCCCGACGCCAGGGCGCGGACCGGGCAGCGGCCCCGTCCATCCCGGCCCCGTCCGTCCCCGCCTCGTCCGTCCCTGCCGCGCTGGCCCCGACCCGGGCAGAGGCGCCCGCCGGGCCCACCGGGCCGGCCGGGCCCGGGGACGGGTTCAACCGTCGGCTGCTCGCCCCGATGGTGCTGGGTTCGGTGCTCAACCCGATCAACTCCTCGATGATCGCGGTGGCCCTGGTGCCCGTCGGCACCGCCTTCGGTGCGCCGCCCGCCGAGACGGCCTGGCTGGTGAGCGGGCTCTACCTCGCCACTGCCGTCGGCCAGCCGGTGATCGGCCGGCTGGTGGACAGCTACGGGCCGCGCCGGCTCTACCTGGCCGGGACGGCGCTGGTCGGCCTGGCGGGACTGGTCGGTGTGCTGGCGCCCACGCTCGGGCTGCTGGTCGTCGCCCGGGTGCTGCTCGGGATCGGCACCTCCGCCGCGTACCCGGCCGCGATGTACCTCACCCGCAGCGAGGCCGAGCGGACCGGGCGGACCGGGCGGACCAGCCCCACCGGGGTGCTGACGGTGCTCGCCGTCGCCAACCAGACCATCGCCGTGATCGGGCCGACGCTCGGCGGCCTGCTGATCGGGCTGGGCGGCTGGCGGACGATCTTCGCGGTCAACGTCCCGCTGTCGCTGGCCTGTCTGGTGCTCGGGTCCGCCCGGCTGCCCGTCGCCGGTCCGCGGCGGGACGGCCGGGACGGCGGGGGGCGGCTGGACCGGTCCGGGATCGCCTTGTTCGCCGTCCTCCTGCTGGCACTGATGCTGTTCGTGATGCGGCCCGGGGCGGAGCGCTGGTACCTGCCGGTGCTCGCGGTCCTGGCCGGCGTCGGATTCGTGCTCCGGGAGACCAGGGCCCGCAGCCCGTTCATCGACCTGCGGGCCCTGGCCGGCAACCGTCCGTTGGTCGCCACCTATCTGCGCCAGGTGCTCGGCTGCACGGCGGGTTACGCCTTCCTCTACGGCTACACCCAGTGGCTGGAGCAGGGGCGCGGCCTGAGCGCCGCCTCCGCCGGGCTGGTGCTGCTGCCGCTCTCGCTGACCGCCCTCGCGGTCTCCGGTGCGACCGGTCGCCGTGCGGCGGTGCGGGGCAAGCTGGTGGTCGGCGCGGCGGTCCAGATGGCCGCCTGCGCGGCCCTGTTGATGGCGGGGTCGGCGAGTCCGCCGGTGCTGCTGATCGCCGTCGGGGTGCTGGCGGGCATCCCGCAGGGGCTGATCGGCCTCGGCAACCAGACCGCGCTCTACCACCAGGCCGACCCGGCCGCCATCGCCTCCGCGGCCGGGCTGCTGCGGACCTTCATGTACCTCGGGGCGATGGCCGCCTCGGCCGCGAACGCGGCCTTCTTCCCGCACGGCGCCACCACGGCCGGACTGCACCACCTCGCGCTGTTCATGTTCGGCGGCGCGGCCCTGCTCTTCCTCCTCGTCCTCCCCGACCGCTCGCTCGGCCGACTCGGGAGTGCTTCCTGATCAAGGGACATGACGGACCGTCGGTCAGCGGTGCGGGCCCGTCCGACCCGGGGCCGGACGGGCCCGCACGGGGGCGTGCGGGTCAGCCCCGGTCGGGTCGGCCGGTGAGGACCGTGGTGAAGACCGGCTCGCCGTGCTGGCGTCCGGTCACCGTGGTGGTGACGGTGTCCGGCTCCTCGCCGGGGGTGCGCCGGGCGGTGACGGTGGTGGGCGCGTCGTGTTCGGCGTAGCGGTGGAAGGTGGTGGCCGCGGCGGTCGGGGCGATGGTGACCGGGGCGATGGTGGCCGGGGCGCCGAGGGCGTTGGCAGCCTGGCGGGCGGCCTCCAGCAGCACCATGCCGGGGATGTGGTCGCCGGCGTGGTCGAAGAGGATCGGGTGCCGGAGGTCGGGGGTGAGGAGCCAGGTGCCGGGGGTGTCGGTGGGGGTCAGCACGACGTCGCAGGGCCGGACCCGCCCGACCAGGGTCGGCGGTAGGGGGCGGGCGGTCCCTGCCTCGGCTGCCTCCGGTATCGGGCTGCCTACGGGGCGGGCGCCGCGCAGCCGGCGGTAGGTGGAGTCCGGCACGGTGGTGAAGCGGGCCTCGCCGGTCGCGGCCAGGTGGGGGCCGCGGCGGACGGTCGCGGTGAAGGTGAAGTCGACCGTGCTGCGGGTGCGCCGAGGGCGCGGGAGGAGTCTGGCCTCGATGGTGAGGTCGGTGGGTGTCTCCCCGATGGACAGCCGGCGGGCGCGGGCGGTGTAGTCGAGGTTCCACATCATGAACCTGTGGTCGAGCGGGACGCCGTACCGGGTGTGGGCGAGGTAGAGCCCGGCTTGGCGAACCGTTTCGGCGGCGAGCATCGGGTCGTACCCGGTCCCGTCCGGGGTGCTGAAGAAGGTGTGCGCCCGCGGCCACTGGGCGGTGACGGTGAACGCGGTGTCGCCGAGCGGCTCGCTGCCGGTGATGAAGACCTCGGCGTGGCAGGCCCGGTGGACGTACTCCTTGGCGACGGTGCTGGTCAGTCGGGGTGCCGGAGCGGCCGGGCGGATCGGCGCGGGGGGTGTGCCGAGGGGCCCGCCGGCCGGGGCGGGGGCCGGGGCGAGTGTGGGGGCGAAGTAGGCGAGCAGGGACATGGGGGAGCGCTCCAAGGGGCCGGGGTGGGCGGGACCGGCTGCTCAGGGCGCGTGGGGGTACGCACCTGCCGGTCCGCTCGTCGGGGAGCCGGGGCCGGGGGCGCGTCGGCGGCCGAGCGCAGCCGTGTCAACGCCGGGACTGTCCGTCCGCGCCCGACCGATCACCTCGACGGTCAGCACACGGCCGTTCACCTGCGGTGATGCGGACGATCCGGGTTGACGAGCCCATCATCACAAGCGCTGGGAGCAGGGGCGTCACCGGCTCGGGCGGCCCGGTCGTAGCAGCGGAACGGGGCCGGTGCCGGGCCTTCCCGGGTGGTCGTCAAACGGCCGACCGGGAGGCGCAGTTGCCACGCCGTACCACCCGCCCGATGCCGGTTCCCGCGCGCTCGGCCGCCGGATAGACTTCGGCACTTCCCGCCCCACCTCACCCCACCCCCCACCTCACGGCCCGGTGCCACCGGGACGATCGACGGGTCCGCCCGCTCGTGGGGTGACCACCTCGACAGCCCGGCGCGAGCGCGTACGGCCGATCCCGTACGGCCGGTGCCGGGTGGGACCGGCGTCGCGGATCGCGCGCCACCCGGAGAGCAGAGAGCAGGTCTTTCGTGAACCATCCTCCGACCACGTCGCCCGGCGGACTGCTGGTCATCGGCAGTGCCGCCCCGGCCGACGTTCCCAGAGCGGGGTTGTGCACGGTCGGTTACGACGGAACCGGCGCCATGAGTCCCGTCCGCACACTCCCGCTGGACCACCCCTCCTACGCGGCGGTCGACCCGACGCGCGCGGTCGTCCACGCCGTCCTGGAACAGGCGGTCGGACGGATCGTCTCGGTGCGCGTGGCGAGTGGTGCCGAGCCCGGTGCCGTGGTCGCCGACACCGTCAGCGGCGGTGCGGGCCCCTGCCACCTCGCGGTCCACCCCAGTGGGTCGCACGTCTTCGCGGCCCACTACGGCGACGGCGTCCTCTCGGTCGTCGCGACCGGTGCCGACGGCGCGGTCGCCACCGCCGAGCCGGTGCAGACCGTCCGGCACCCGGGCCGGGAGGCCTCCGGGGACCGGCTCACCTCCCCGCACGCCCACATGGCAGCCCCCTCGCCGGACGGGCGCTTCCTGCTGTGCACCGATCTCGGCACCGACCGGGTGTACGTCTACGCCTTCGATCCGGCCGACGGCCCGCTCAGCGCCCACCGGACGGTGCAACTGCCGTCGGGCCGCGGCCCCCGGCACCTGGTGTTCCACCCGTCGGCCCGGTACGCCTACGTCCTGAACGAACTCTCCTCCACCCTCACCGTCTGCACCTGGGACGCGCTCTCCGGCCGCCTCGACCCGGTCGCCGAGGTCGAGACCCGACGGGATCCGGATGCGCCGAACGCCAACTCCGCCGCCGCGGTCCGCGTGTCGGACGACGGCCGTTTCCTCTACACGACCAACCGTGGCGACGACGCGATCTCGGTGTACACCGTGCACGACGACGGCGCGTCCGTGGAGCTGCTCACCACCGTGCCCTGCGGCGGGACTTGGCCACGCGACATCGCGCTCACGCCGGACGGCCGACTGTTGTTCTGCGCCAATCAGCGCTCGGACACGGTCACGGTCTTCCACCGCGACCCGTCGACCGGCCTCCTGAGCCCGGCCGGGGAGCCGCTGGCGGTCAGTGAGCCCACGTCCGTCCTGCCGATCGCCCGCTGACCTCGGGCCCCGAGGTGCCCGGCGGGTGAGCCGTCGGGCACCGACGGGCCCGTGGACGTTCTCAAGCGGTCCCTCATGCGGTCTCTGAGGTGAGCGCTCCCGACGTCTTGACACCGTCCGCCCCGTCGGCCCAGGATCGTCCTGTGAACCTGTCAGACAGCCAGACAGCCGGATCGGTCCCCCGACGCGTGAGCGCGATGGAAGCGGTGTTCGGCCACCTGCGCGGCGCCATCGAGCGCGGCGAGTACGCCGTGGGGGACAAGCTCCCCTCCGAAGCGGAGCTGTGCCGCACGCTGGAGGTCAGCCGGCCCGTGCTGCGGGAGGCGCTCCGGGCGCTCCAGACCATGGGCCTGACCGTCTCGAAGGCCGGCAAGGGCACCTTCGTCGTGGCGAACACGGTCGACGACCCGACCTTCGGCGACTACGCGGCCAGCGACCTGCTGGAGGTGCGCCGGCACGTCGAGATCCCGGTCGCCGGGTACGCGGCGCTGCGCCGGACCCCGGAGGACCTGGACCAGCTGGCCCACCTGCTCGACCGGATGGACCGGGAGACCGACACCACCGCGTGGGTCGCGCTGGACACGGTCTTCCACCTGGCGGTGGCCGAGGCCTCCCGCAACCCGGTCTTCCGCCGGGTCATCGAGGAGATCCGCGACGCACTGGCGCGTCAGTCGGCCTTCCTCAACGAGCTGGGCGATCGCCGCGAGCAGTCCAACTGCGAGCACCGGGCGATCGTCGAGGCGCTGGTCGACGGTTCCGAGCCCGACGCGGTCGCGGCGATGTCGCACCACCTCCACCGCGTCGAGGCGACCCTCACCCACATCGTGCACCCAGGACGCACGGAGACCCCCACGGAAGGCAGAGCCGAGGCGTGAGCGAGCAGTTCCTCGACGACGAGAAGCGCCGCATGACCCCCACCACCTCCACTATCCCGACTGCCCCCACAAGCCCTGAGAGCCCCACGAACCTCACCGCCCCCACCACCTCCACGACCCGTCACGTCGACGCCGGTGACGCCGGTTACAGCAAGTCCTTGAAGCCCCGGCACGTCAACATGATCGCCATCGGCGGCGCCATCGGCACCGGCCTGTTCCTCGGCGCGGGCGGTCGGCTCGCCGACGCCGGGCCCTCCCTGTTCGTCGCCTACGCCGTCTGCGGCGCCTTCGCCTTCCTGGTCGTGCGCGCGCTCGGCGAACTCGTCCTGTACCGCCCGTCCTCCGGCGCCTTCGTGTCGTACGCCCGGGAGTTCCTGGGGGAGAAGGGCGCGTACACCGCGGGCTGGATGTACTTCCTCAACTGGGCGACCACGGGTATCGCCGACATCACCGCCGTCGCCACCTACACCCACTACTGGCACCTGTTCTCCGACATCCCGCAGTGGGTGATCGCGCTGGTGGCCCTGGCCGCGGTGCTGACGGTGAACCTCATCTCGGTGCGGATCTTCGGTGAACTGGAGTTCTGGTTCGCCATCGTCAAGGTCGGCGCGCTGCTGGTCTTCATGGGCATCGCGATCTTCCTGCTGGTCACCCGGCACCCGGTCGACGGCGCCGTCCCCGGCCCGTCCCTGATCACCGACAACGGCGGGATCTTCCCCAACGGCCTGATGCCGATGCTGCTGATCATCCAAGGAGTCGTCTTCGCCTACGCCTCGGTGGAACTCGTCGGCGTCACGGCAGGGGAGACCGAGAATCCCGAGAAGATCATGCCGAAGGCGATCAACTCGATCATGTGGCGGGTGGGCCTGTTCTACGTCGGCTCGGTCGTCCTGCTGTCGATGCTGCTGCCCTGGAACAGGTACAGCTCCGGCCAGAGCCCGTTCGTGACCGTGCTGTCCCACATCGGCGTCCCGGCGGCCGGCAGCGTGATGAACCTGGTCGTCCTCACCGCGGCCATGTCCTCGCTCAACTCCGGCCTCTACTCCACCGGCCGCATCCTGCGCTCCATGGCCGTGAGCGGCTCGGCCCCCCGGTTCACCGCCCGGATGAGCCGCACCCAGGTGCCGTACGGCGGCATCCTGCTGACCAGCGGCATGTGCGTGCTCGGCGTCGGCCTCAACTTCGTGGTCCCCGCCGACGCGTTCGAGATCGTGCTGAACTTCGCGGCGATCGGCATCCTCGCCACCTGGGGCATGATCATGGTCTGCCACCTCCTCTTCTGGCGGAAGACCCGGGCCGGCGAACTGACCCGGCCCGGCTACCGCCTCCCCGGCTCGCCGTGGACCGAGCTCGTGACGCTGGCCTTCCTCGTCTCCGTCCTGGTCCTGATGTACGCCGACGGCGGCGCCGGGCGCACCACCGTGCTGTGCCTGCCGCTGATCGCCGGGGCGCTGGTTGCGGGCTGGTACGCGATCCGCGGCCGGATCGCCCGTGTCGCCGCCGGGGCCGGCGACTGAACCCGCCGGCGGCCCGAGGGATCCCACACGCCGGGCTCCCGCAGGCCGCCGGCACAACCACCACCGATCGAGGCACGTCTCATGTTCAACAGTCCCCTCGCGGACGCCCCCGCGATCCGCGAGCCCCGCCACGAGCCCGTCGCCCACGTGATCCGTGGCGAAGTGGTCGAGGGCGTCCACTACGGTTCCGTCGTCGTCCTCGGTGAGGACGGCGGCGGCAACGGCGAGGTCCGGTTCCGGCTCGGCGACGTCGAAGCCGCCTGCTACCCGCGATCGGCCCTCAAGCCGCTCCAGGCCGTCGCCATGGTCCGGGCGGGCCTGCCGCTCGACGGCGAACTGCTCTCCCTCGCGATGGGCAGCCACTCCGGTGAGGAGCGCCACCTCGCCGGTGCCCGGCGGATCCTGGAGCTCGCCGGCCTCTCCGAGGACGACCTGCGCAACGTCCCGGACCTGCCGTACGACCCGGCTGTCCGCGACACCTGGATCCGGGAGGGCCGCCCGGCCTCCCGGCTCGCCCAGAACTGTTCGGGCAAGCACGCCGCGATGCTCTACCTCTGCAGGCTCAACGGCTGGTCGTCGGCCGACTACGACGACCCGGCCCACCCGCTCCAGCGGCTGATCGCCGGGGTCGTCGAGGAGTTCACCGGCCAACGCATCGCGCGGGTCAGCGTCGACGGCTGCGGCACCCCGCTGTTCGCCGTCTCGCTGCACGGCCTCGCCCGCGCCGCCGCCCGCATCGCCACCGGCGCGCCGGGGACCCCCGAGTCCCGGGTGGCGGACGCGCTGCGCGGGCACCCGGAGATGGCCTCCGGCGCGGGCCGGGACACGGCCGCGCTGATGCGCGCCGTGCCCGGACTGCTGGCCAAGGACGGCTTCGAGGGTGTGCAGATCGCCGCGCTGCCGGACGGCCGCGCCGTGGCCGTGAAGATCGCCGACGGGGCGAACCGGGCGCGCGTCCCGGTGGCGGCGGCCGCGCTGGCCCTGGCGGGGGTCGAGCCGCGGCTGCTCACCGCGTTCGCGGGGGCGCCGACGACCGGTGGCGGCAGGCTCGTCGGCGGCGTCCGGCCGGTGGCGGCGCTCGACCCGTCGGCGCTGCCCGCCCCCGTCTGACCCGATCCACCGTTCCACGAAGGAAGAGGACCGCACACCCATGACCGCCGCCATACCCACGATCGCCGCGACCCCCATGACCGCCGCCACCCGCAGCGAACACGACCTGCTCGGAGACCGCGACGTCCCCGCCGACGCCTACTGGGGCGTCCACACGCTGCGCGCCACCGAGAACTTCCCGATCACGGGCACGCCCATCTCCACCTACCCGCACCTGATCGACGCCCTCGCCGCCGTCAAGGAGGCCGCCGCCCTCGCCAACGAGGAACTCGGCCTGCTGGAGCCCGCGAAGGCCGCCGCGATCGTCGCCGCCTGCCGCGAGATCCGGGGCGGCGGGCTGCACGAGCAGTTCGTCGTGGACGTCATCCAGGGCGGCGCCGGGACCTCGACCAACATGAACGCCAACGAGGTCATCGCCAACCGGGCGCTGGAACTGCTGGGGCACTCCAAGGGGGAGTACCGGCACCTGCACCCCAACGAGCACGTCAACCTGGGCCAGTCCACCAACGACGTCTACCCGACGGCCGTCCGGATCGCGACCGTCTTCGCCGTGCGCGGCCTGCTCGACGCGATGGCCGTGCTCCAGGAGGCCTTCGCCCGCAAGGCCGTCGAGTTCCGCGACGTGCTGAAGATGGGCCGCACCCAGCTGCAGGACGCCGTGCCGATGACGCTCGGGCAGGAGTTCTCGACGTTCGCGGTGATGCTCGACGAGGACCGCAGCCGGCTCGCGGAGGCCGTCGAGCTGATCCTGGAGATCAACCTCGGTGCCACCGCGATCGGCACCGGCCTCAACGCCCCCGCCGGGTACGCCGAGTCCGCGCGCCGCCACCTCGCGGACCTCACCGGGCTGCCCCTCGTCACGGCGGCGAACCTGGTCGAGGCCACCCAGGACTGCGGGGCGTTCGTCCAGATGTCCGGGGTGCTCAAGCGCGTCGCCGTCAAGCTCTCGAAGAGCTGCAACGACCTGCGCCTGCTGTCCTCGGGGCCGCGCGCGGGCCTCGGCGAGATCAACCTGCCGCCGGTGCAGGCCGGTTCGAGCATCATGCCGGGCAAGGTGAACCCGGTGATCCCCGAGGTCGTCAACCAGGTCGCCTTCGAGGTGATCGGCAACGACGTCGCCGTCACCATGGCCGCCGAGGCCGGGCAGCTCCAGCTCAACGCCTTCGAGCCGATCATCCTGCACTCGCTGTCGGAGTCGATCACCCATCTGCGGGCCGCCTGCCTCACCCTCGCCGAGCGGTGCGTCGTCGGCATCACCGCCAACACCGAGGTGCTGCGCGCGACGGTCGAGAACTCCATCGGCCTGGTGACCGCCCTCAACCCGCACATCGGGTACACGGCCGCCACCGACATCGCCAAGGAGGCGCTGGCCAGCGGCCGGGGCGTGGCCGAACTCGTCCTGGAGAAGGGGCTGCTCCCGGCCGAGCGGCTCGCCGCCCTGCTGCGGCCCGAGGTGATCGCGGGCACCGGCGCGCCGGTGGCCTGACGCGGAGCACGGATAACGAAGCGCGGAGCACGGAGCACGGCGAACGCGTCGAACGACTCGTCGCCGCACCGGAGTTCCGGTGCGGCGACGCGTGTTCCGCGGGACGGGGCCAGGGTCAGGCCGGACCGGCCAGCGCGGGGATCAGCCGCACGTCCTCCGGGGCCCGGGCGTTGTGGCGCTCGGTCCAGGTGGTCAGCGCGGACTGGCAGGCGTGGTCGAGGTGCCGGAGCCCGGAGAGGTCCAGCTCCACGACGCGGTCGGCGGGCAGCGCCTCCAGGGCGTCCAGGAGCTTGGGCAGCCGGAGGAAGGTGGCGTTGCCGGTCAGCCGGACCCGGAGCAGGCCGCCGGGCCGCTCCTCGGTGTCGACGTGCAGCCGGGAGGTCTCCCAGGCCGACTTGACGACCGACAGGCCCAGGCCGATCAGCACGCCCTCGAACATGTTGACCGTGACGATGGCCACGGCGGTGGCCGCGAGGACGAGCGCCTCCGCCCGGTGCTCGCGCCACAGCGGCCCGAACTGCTTGAACGGCAGCAGCTTGAACCCGGCGTGCACCAGCACCCCGGCCAGCGCGGCGACGGGGATGACGCCGAGGGCCGCGGGGAGCAGCGCGGCGAAGAGCAGCAGCCACACGCCGTGCAGCACGCGGGACGCCTTGGTCCGGGCACCGGCCTGGACGTTGGCGGCGCTGCGGACGATGACCGCGGTCATCGGCAGGGCGCCGAGGGCGCCGCAGAGCGCGTTGCCCGCGCCCTGCGCCATCAGCTCCTTGTCGTAGTCGGTGCGCGGTCCGTCGTGCAGCCGGTCGACGGCCGCCGCGCTGAACAGGCTCTCGGCCGAGGCGACGAGGGTGAAGGCCACGACCGTCACGACGAGCGCCGGGGTGAGCTGCTCGAACACCCCGCTGCCTGGTGGCTGGACGGCGTCCAGGAGGCCCTGGACCTCGACCTTCTTCACCGGGCGGTCGAGCAGCCAGACGGTGCCGGTGGCGAGCAGCACGGCCACCAGTGCGCCGGGGACGACCCGCACCCGGGCGGGCAGCCGCTGCCACAACAGGATCACCGCGATGGTGCCGGCGCCGATCACGAAGGAGTAGCCGGCGGCGGGCGAGGAGACGAGCCGGGCGAGCAGGCCGGGAAGGCCCAGGAGCTTGTCGACCCCGCTCGCGGGCGCCGGCCGGTCGGCCATCGCGTAGAGCTGGCCGGCGATGATGACCAGGCCGATGCCGGCCAGCATGCCCTCCACCACGGCGACGGAGATCGCGCGGAACCACCGGCCCCAGCGCAGCGCGCCCAGCAGCAGCTGGAGCAGGCCGGTGGCGGCGACCACGAGGCCGAGGGCCGGCAGGCCGAACCGTTGCACGGTCTCGGCGACCAGCACGGTCAGTCCGGCGGCCGGGCCGCTGACCTGGAGGCTGCTGCCGGGGAGCATGCCGGTGACCAGGCCGCCGACGATGCCGGTGATCAGGCCGAGTTCGGCGGGCACGCCCGAGGCGACGGCGACGCCGACGCACAGCGGGAGGGCGACCAGGAAGACGACGAGCGAGGCGGTCAGGTCGTATTTGAGCGTGGGAAAGCGCATGGGAGCCCTCATCGGTGGGAGTCCGGGGGTGGTCGGCCGCGGCGTGGTCGGCTGTGGTGTGGCCGGCCGCGGGGCGGCCGGCGATGGCGTGGTGGGCGGCGGTGGGGCGGGCCGCCGGGTCACAGCGGCAGGAAGACGTCGCTGCCGGGGCGGTGGCTGAGCACCGCGCCGGTGTGGACCTCGTAGAACCAGCCGTGCAGGCCCAGCCGGCCCTGGTCGGCCCGGCGGGCGACGCTCGGGTGGGTGCGCAGCCTCGCCAGCTGGTCCAGCACGTGCCGCTGCACCGGGGCGGCCAGGTCGTGGCTGGGCTCCCCGGCGGGTGTCAGTTCGGTGCCGTCGGCCAGCCAGTCGCGTACGGCGGGCACCCCGGTGAGGTCCTCGCCCCGGACGACGGCGCCCACGGCGCCGCAGTGGGAGTGGCCGCAGACCACGATGTCGGCGACCCCCAGGACCTCGACCGCGTACTCGATGGTCGCGGCCTCGGCCGAGGGGGCGGACGGGCGGTGCGGCGGGACGATGTTGCCGGCGGTCCGCAGCTCGAAGAGGTCCCCGGGCCGGGCGCCGGTGACGGCGGAGGGGATGATGCGGGAGTCGGAGCAGGTGATGAACAGCGCCTGCGGGCTCTGGCCCGCCGCCAGCCGCCCGAAGGCGTCGGCCTCCTGCGCGGCGCGGCGGCGGAAGGTGCGGGCGTGGTCGATGAATCCTTGCATGTCGTGCCTCGGGCCCTTCGGAAGTCCTGTGGGAACGGTGACTTCGGGACCGTGCCGCTCGCTCGGTACGGGGGCAGCGCGGAGCGCGGCGGCGCGGGCAGGCGGAAGCACTGCCGCGGGCCGTCGTGGACTGCCGGGACGTGGGGCGGTGGGTCACCCGTGGGGAGTGTCGCCACCGTCGTCGAGCGTGCGTGCGCGGTCGGGACCGATCAGCAGCGGAACACCTGGAGGACGGCGGCTCTGGGCTGTCTGCGCGCCCCGTGCGGCGGGTCGGAGGCGCGGGTCGCCGACGGGTCGTCCCCGGTGGACGCCTCGTCGGCGAGGGCCGGGTGCAACTCCCGCTGGCACGAGGGGACTTCGACGCTCCGCGGACGCGTCCAGCCGAGCCCCGGCGGGCACTTGGGGGCCACCGCCTCCTCGGCGAGCTTCGCCTCCGCGACCATTCGGGGGCAGCGTTCCTCGCGGGTGAGGGCGGACGCGGACTGGGACAGCACCACCAGCCCCAACACGGCCACGAGGGCCACGGCGGCGGCGCCGATCACCCTCCTGACCAAGGACATTGCCGTTCCTTTCCCTGCCTGTGGGATGTGTCGAACCGTCATGAATTCCGACGGCCACGGGCGGGGGCGAGTTCCGGTTTTGTCGTGAACAGTCCGTGAATCAGTTCGGCCGACCGGTGATGGTCCATGAACTGACGGGGTGGAATGCGGGCAGGCGGTGAACCGTTCGGGGCGGGAGTGTCGGCTTGCTCCGTTCCGGAGGCGATCCGACCGCCCGGTCGCCCGGTCGCCGCCGGCGTCACGCCGGCCGGGGGTACTGCAGCCCGTGCAGGAGCAGGTCGATCAGGCGCCGTGGGTCGTACTGCGGGCCGCTGCCTCCGATGCACAGGTTGCCGATGCCGCGCATCAGCTCGAAGGGCCGGGTGCCCGCCCTGATCTCACCGGCCTCGACCGCGGCGTCGAGCAGCTGCGCGCAGACCGGCAGCAGGCGGTCGAGGAAGAGGCCGTGCAGGGCGGCGAAGCCGGTGCTGTCCGACTGCATCGCGTCGGCCAGCCCGTGTTTGGTGACCAGGAAGTCGACGAACAGGTCGATCCACCGGCGCAGCGCGTCGAACGGGGAGTCGGCGGCTGCCAGCAGTCGCGGGCCGGCCTGTGCGCACTCCTCGATCTGGTGGCGGTAGACGGCCGTGATGAGATCGGCCCGGGTCGGGAAGTGCCGGTAGATCGTTCCCGTTCCGACGCCGGCCTCGGCCGCGATCCGGCGGATCGGTGCGTCGACGCCCGAGGTCACGAACACCTCGGCCGCGGCCGCGAGCAGCGCCTGCTGATTGCGCATCGCGTCGGCCCGCTTGCTCCGGGCCGACGTCCTTCCCGTGGGGTCCTCGCCGGGCACGACTCTTCCTCCAGCATCCATTGACAAAGCGGAACCATGTTCCGGATAGTAAGTGGGACAGCGTTCCGCTTCAGCTTAGCCGAAGCGGGACGCCCCTGAACCCCTGCCTGCTTGCCTGCCGCCGCCCGGCCTGGGCCGACCGCGGCGACACCCATCGCAGGGCGACGCCCATCGCAGAAGGAGCACTGCTCAGCATGAGCGCAACCACCCGCACCGCACCCGTCCCGGTCCTGTCGTACAGCCCGGTGGTCCTGTCCGTGCCCGGGCGGCCGGTGGACCTCCAGGTGCGCGTCTCCGCGCCCGGGACCGGAAGCGGCCTGCCCGTCATCCTGCTCTCCCACGGCCACGGCCCCTCGCACCACCTGTCCTCGCTGCACGGCTACGCGCCGCTCGCCAACGCCTGGGCGGAGCAGGGCTTCGTCGTCATCCAGCCCACCCACCTCACCTCCCGGACGCTGAGCCACCTGGTCGCCGACGCCCCCGGCGCACCGGACTTCTGGCGCTCCCGCGCCGAGGACATGACCCACGTCCTCGACCGGCTCGACCAGATCGAGCGCACCGTGCCGCAGCTCGCGGGACGGATCGACCGCACCAAGGTCGCCCTCGTCGGGCACTCGCTCGGCGGCTTCACAGCGGCCCTCCTGCTGGGCGCCGGACTCAACGACCCCGTCACCGGGAACGTGGTGCAGCTGGCCGAACCGCGGATCAAGGCGGGCGTCCTGCTCGCCGCGCCCGGCAGGGGCGGCGACGTCTTCAACGGGCCGATGGCCGAGCAGTGGCCCGTCATCGGATCCGTCGACTTCTCCACCATGACCGCTCCCGCGCTGGTCGTCGCGGGCGACAAGGACGACTCGCGGCACTTCACCGACATGGGACCGGACTGGCACGCCGACCCCTACACCCTCGCCCCCGGCCCCAAGGACCTGCTCACCCTGTTCGACGCGGGGCACGGACTCGGCGGGATCGCCGGGTACGACGCCGCCGAGACCACCGACGAGAATCCCGGGCGGGTCGCTGCCCTCGGACGGCTCACCGCCGCCTACCTCCGCAGCCGGCTCGCGCCGGGTGACGGGGCCTGGCAGGCCGCGTGCGAGGCGCTGGCAACCGGCCCCGACCCGGTCGGCCGGGTCGAGGCCAAGTAGGCGCAGGGCCGGGGCCGCTGGGCCGGGGCCGCTGGGCTCACGGGGGAGCCCGGCCCGGTGCCCGCCCGGCGCCGGGCGGGCACCTTCCGGCGGGGGGGCGGTCAGGCCGCCGCGTCGAGGTCGGAGGCGAGCAGGTCGGCGAGTGCCCGGAGGGCGTCCTCGGCCCCGTCGCCGGAGGCGGTGAGCTCCAGGATGTCGCCGGAGCGGGCGGCCAGGGCGAGTACGGAGAGCAGGCTGCGGGCGTCGACGGGGGTCTGGCCCGGGCGGCCGACGGTGACCTTGACCGGCTGCCGGGCGGTGGCGGCCTGGACGAACAGTGACGCCGGGCGGGCGTGCAGGCCGCTGCTGGAGCCGACGGTGACCTGGGTCGAGTGCATGGGAGTCCTTGGGGAGAGGGGGAGAAGGAGGGGACGACGGTCGGCCCGGGTGGGATCCGGGCCCGGTGGTGCCCGGCCCCCCGCGGTACGGGGGCGGTCGCGGGGGGCCAGGCGGTCTTTGGTTTCACGCCCGTTGGCGTGTTGTTTCGGTTGGTTCTACGCCCGGTTGCGAGCAGATGTCAACACATTCGGGCGTACGTCACGGACCGAAGGGGAGGCGACGAGAGGCGACGAGAGACGGCGGGAGGCGGAGCAGCCCCTTGCATTTCCGTCCGAAGCGCGTATGGTCGGGCTTCACCAGGCGTAAACGGACATGAAACGGACTCAATCCCACATGTACGCACCCGAGCGGCAGCAACAGATCCTCCACCTCGCCCAGGAGCGGGGCCGGGTGGACGTGCCGACCTTGGCCGAGGACTTCGGTGTCACCCAGGAGACCATCCGGCGTGACCTGAGCGCCCTGGACAAGGCCGGCCTGCTGCACCGGGTGCACGGCGGCGCACTGCCCGTCGGCGCCCTGCACCTGGAACCCGGCCTGGCCGAACGGGACTCCACGGCCGCCGCCGAGAAGGAGCGCATCGCCAGGGCGGCGCTGGCCCTGCTGCCCACCGAGGGCAGCGTGATCCTGGACGCCGGGACGACCGTCTCCCGGCTGGCCGGACTGCTGCCCCTGGACTGCACCCTCACCGTCGTCACCAACGCCCTCCCGGTCGCGGCCCGGCTGGCCGACCACCCTTCGCTCGCCCTGCACCTCGTCGGCGGGCGGCTGCGCCACCGCACCCAGGCCGCCGTCGACGCCTGGGCGCTGCGCGACCTGGCCGACGTCCACGCGGACGTCGCGGTGGTCGCCACCAACGGCTTCACCCCGGAGGGCGCACTGTCGACGCCCGACCTCGCCGAGGCCGCCGTCAAGCGGGCCATGCTCGCCGGTGCGCGACGCGTCGTCCTGGTGGCCGACTCCTCCAAGTACGGCGCCCGCCACTTCGCCCGGTTCGGCTCGCTGGAGCAGGTCGACGTGCTGGTCACGGACACCGGACTGACCGACGAGCAGACCGCCCAGATCGAGAACCACGGACCGGAAGTCATCCGCGCATGATCGTCACCATCACCCCCAACCCCAGTCTCGACCGCACCTACGAGCTGGGAACGCTCGCCGTGGGCGAGGTCAACCGGGCCGGGCAGGACCGGCTCGACCCCGGCGGCAAGGGCGTCAACGTCTCCCGTGCGCTCACCGCCGCGGGCCACCGGACGACGGCGGTCCTGCCGCTCGGCGGCCCCTCCGGCGGACTGCTCCGCGACCTGCTGCGCCGCCAGGGCATCGACGTCGCGGCGGTCACCATCGTGGGCGACACCCGGATCAACGTCTCGATCGCCGAGGACGGCGGTGGCCTCACGAAGATCAACGCGGTCGGCCCCGAGCTCAGCACCGCCGAGTCGGCCGCACTGCTGGCCCTCGTCCGCGACACCCAGCAGGCCGGCCGGGGCACCGGCGACGGCGTCGACTGGCTGGCCTGCTGCGGCAGTCTGCCGCGCGGCCTCCGGCCCGGGTGGTACGCGGACCTGGTCGCGCAGGTGCACTCGGGCGGCGCCCGGATCGCCCTGGACACCTCAGGCCCCGCACTGCTCGCCGCGCTCCCGGCCCGCCCCGACGTGGTCAAGCCGAACCGCGAGGAACTCGCCGAGGCCGTGGGCCGCCCGGTCGCCACCGTCGGCGACGCCGTGGCGGCAGCAGGGCAACTGCGCGAGCGCGGCGCCCAGCAGGTCCTCGCCAGCCTCGGTGCGGACGGGATGCTGCTGATCGCCGAGGAGGGCAGCTGGTACGGCAGCGCGCCGGTCGCCGCCGTCCGCAGCGACGTGGGAGCGGGCGACGCCTCGCTCGCGGGCTTCCTCGGAGCCGGCGGCACCGGCCCCGAGGCACTGGCGGCGGCCCTGGCGCACGGCGCCGCCGCCGTACAACTGCCGGGGAGCGTCATGCCGACCCCGGCCGATCTGGACCCGGCCGCCGTGGTCGTGACGGCGGACCTCCCGCTCGAACGGCCGCTCCGCGGCTGAGCACCGCCTCCTGCCGGAGGCACCCCGCCGGACCGTGTGGGACGGGCACGGCGGACATTCCCGGGGGCAAGGGAACACTGTCAGGCACCAGTCGAAGGACCGACACGATGAGCGACACCAGCGGACTGATCACACCCGCACTCGTTGACCTCCACCTCGCCCCCGCGGACAAGAGCGAGGCGCTGCGCTCCCTCGCCCAGCGCCTGGTCGCCGAGGGCCGGGTGACCGACCTCGACGGCTTCCTCGCCGACGTGGCCGCCCGCGAGGCCCAGGCCCCCACAGGGATGGGCGACGGGATCGGCATCCCGCACTGCAGATCACCCCACGTCACGCGGCCCAGCCTGGCCTTCGGCCGGAGCACCAGGGGCGTGGACTTCGACGCCCCGGACGGCCGGCCCGCCGACCTGGTCTTCATGATCGCGGCACCCGCCGGCGCGGACGACACCCACCTGCGGATCCTCGCCGCGCTGGCCGGTCGGCTGATGGACCCGGCGTTCACCGGCGCCCTGCGCGAGGCCGAGAGCCCGGCCGCGGTCGCGGCCCTGGTCAACGGGGAGGAGGCACCGGCTGCCGCTCCCGTTGCGGCGGTCGATCCGGAGACGGCCGCCGCCCCGGAGGCGGACGTCGCCGGCGGCGGGCTGCGGCTCGTCGCGGTGACCTCCTGCCCGACCGGCATCGCCCACACCTACATGGCCGCCAAGGCCCTCGAACTGGCCGCCGCCCGGGCGGGCGTGCAGATCCAGGTCGAGACCCAGGGGTCGGCCGGGACGACGGTGCTGGCCCCCGAGGTGATCGCGGCCGCCGACGCCGTGATCCTCGCCCATGACGTCGAGGTCCGGGACCGCGCGCGCTTCGCCGGCAAGCCGACCGTCGACGTGGGTGTGAAGGCCGGCGTCAACCGCGCCGACGACCTGATCGCGCAGGCTGCCGGGCTGGTCGCCGAGGTCGGCAGCGGAGCGAGTGCCGCCCCGGTCACCGCGGCGAGCGCGCCGACCGGCGAGCACTGGGCCCAGCGGCTGCGCAAGTACCTGATGACGGGGGTCAGTTACATGATCCCGTTCGTCGCGGCGGGCGGTCTGCTGATCGCCCTCGCCTTCGCCATCGGCGGGTACCGGATCGCCTCCGCGCCGTCCGTGCTGGGCCACTTCGACTGGACCTCCTCGCACAGCTGGGCGGCGATGCTGTTCCAGACCGGCAAGACCTCCTTCGGCTTCCTCGTCCCGATCCTCTCCGGGTACATCGCCTGGGGGATCGCGGACCGGGCGGCCCTGGCCGCCGGCATCGCGGGCGGCGCCGTCTCGGTGGCGGTCGGCGCGGGCTTCCTCGGCGGCATCGTCTCCGGCCTGGCCGCGGGCTTCCTGGTGCTGTGGATGATCCGCTGGAACGTGCCGCGCGCGATCAGGGGCATCATGCCGGTGGTGGTGATCCCGCTGCTGTCGGTGGCGGCGGTCGGCTTCCTGATGTTCGTGCTGGTCGGCTCGCCGATCGCCTCGGCGATGAACGGTCTGACCGACTGGCTGAACGGCCTCTCCGGCTCCAACGCGATCCTGCTCGGCGTGCTGCTCGGCGCGATGATGGCCTTCGACATGGGCGGCCCGCTCAACAAGGTCGCCTACACCTTCGCGGCCGGCGCGCTCACCACCGCGGGCACCACCCCGGACGCCGGCAGCCTCAAGGTGATGGCCGCGGTGATGGCCGCCGGCATGACCCCGCCGCTGGGCATGGCCCTGGCCACCGTCGTCCGCCGCAGGCTCTTCACCCCCGAGGAGCGGGAGAACGGCAAGGCGGCCTGGGTGCTCGGCGCCTCGTTCATCACCGAGGGCGCGATCCCGTTCGCCGCGGCGGACCCGCTGCGGGTCATCCCGGCGAACATCGTCGGCAGCATGACGGCCGGCGGCCTGGTGATGGCCTTCGGCTCCACCCTGCGCGCGCCGCACGGCGGGATCTGGGTGCTGCCGCTGATCGGCAGCCCGTTCCTGTACCTGCTCGCGGTCGCGGCGGGCACGGTGGTCACCACGGCGGTGGTCGTCCTGCTCAAGGGGCTGCGCAAGGACGCCGCTCCGGCGGCCGCGGACTCCGCCGTCGACGGAAAGGTGCTGGTCGGCGCCTGAGCCGAGGGGGCCCGAGCGGATCCGCCCGGGCCCGACGGCACGTCAGTGTTGACCTCCGGGAGGTTGCCAGGAGTGCCCGGCGTTGTTCGAGCCGGGCACGATCCTGCGGTGGACCTCCAGGTCGTCGACGATGATCACGACCAGGGTCCGGGGCCCGTGCACGCCTTCGACCCGGGTGAGTTCGATGTCGCTGGTCGCGGACGGGCCGGAGATGAAGGTCAGCGGCAGGTGCGGGTCGAGGCGGGCGAGCGCCCCGGGGACGTCGTCGACGATCTGCTCGGCCCGGACCACGCACAGGTGGTAGTCGGGGACGAGGGTCAGGGCGCGCCGGCCCTGGCCCGGGCCGGTGTCCAGGACGACGGTGCCGGTGACGGCGATGCCGACGGCGGCCAGCGTGACGGCGCCGTCGAGGGCGTCCAGCGCGGGGACGTCCAGGGGCTCCCGGTGCCATTCCCAGGCTCCGGACGGCAGGTGGTCGTCCGGGAAGCCGTCGGGCACCGCCAGGCGCAGGGCACCGCGTGCGGTGAGGGCGGCGGCGATCGCCCCGGGCAGCCCGGCCGGGGCGGTCCGGGTGACGGTGGCGCGGTAGTCGGCGACCCGCTCGGCGAACAGGGCCACCAGGTCCTGGCCGTCGGCGGTGTGACCGCGCCGGTAGTCGCGCGGGACGGGCACGTCCTGCGGGCCCTCGTCCGTGGGGACGTCGGCGAGCGCGGCGCGGACGCGTCCGAGCACGGCCTCTCGGGTGGTCGTCACTTTCCCTCCCGGTTCTTGCGCCACCAGGCGCGGAACGACTCGGCGGGCGGCGCAGGGGTGTCCCGGTCGGCGGACCAGCCGCTGAACGGGCCGGGCAGCCGGCCGATCCGGCCGTTGCGGGCCAGCGCCCGGCCGCCGAGCGAGGCCGCCTTCTGGGCGGCGCCCAGCAGTGCGGGGGAGCCGAGGACGGCGGCGGCTGCCTTCATCGCCAGCGCCTCACCGGTGGGCAGGCCGCCGGCTCCGCGCTCGGCCTCGACGACCTCGGCCCGCAGGTGCACCAGCAGCTTCGGGATGTCGATCTTCACCGGGCAGGCGTCGTAGCAGGCCCCGCACAGGGTGGAGGCGAAGGGAAGGGAGGCCGCACTGCTTTTGATGTCACTGCGGACACCGACGAGCTGCGGGGTGAGCACGGCGCCGATCGGCCCGGGGTAGACCGAGCCGTAGGCGTGCCCGCCCGTCCGCTCGAAGACCGGGCAGACGTTGAGGCAGGCGGAGCAGCGGATGCAGGCCAGGGCCTGCCGGCCGACGGTGTCGGCCAGGGTGTCGGTGCGGCCGTTGTCGAGCAGGACGAGATGGAAGTCCTGCGGGCCGTCGGCCTCCGTGGTGCCGCTCCAGGTGGAGGTGTACGGGTTCATCCGCTCGCCGGTGGAGGAGCGCGGGAGCAGCTGGAGGAACACCTCCAGGTCCGCCCAGGTGGGGACGACCTTCTCGATGCCCATCACGGTGATCAGGGTCTCGGGCAGGGTGAGGCACATCCGGCCGTTGCCCTCGGACTCCACCACGACGACCGTGCCGGTGTCGGCGACCGCGAAGTTGGCACCGGAGACGGCGACCTTGGCGCGCAGGAACTTCTCCCGCAGGTGCCGGCGGGCGGCCTCGGCGAGTTCGGCGGGCTCGTCGCTCAGCCCCTCGGGGGCCGGCTGCCCCCACTCGCCCATCCGCTCGGCGAACAGGTCACGGACCTCGGTCCGGTTGCGGTGGATCGCCGGGACCAGGATGTGCGAGGGGCGGTCGTCGCCGAGCTGGACGATGAGCTCGGCGAGGTCGGTCTCGTAGGCGGTGATGCCGGCCTCGGCCAGCGCCTCGTTGAGGCCGATCTCCTGGGTCGCCATGGACTTGACCTTGACGACCTCAAGCTTTTCCTCGTCACTGCCGCCGGTGGCCCGCACCAGTTCGGTGACGATCCGGTTGGCCTCGGCGGCGTCGGCGGCCCAGTGGACGGTCCCGCCGGCCGCGGTGACCGACTCCTCCAGTCGCACCAGGTGGTGGTCGAGGTGACGCAGCGTCCGGGTCTTGATCGCGTCGGCGGCGGTGCGCAACTCCTCCCAGTCGTCCAGCTCCGAGGCGACGGCGAGGCGTTTGTCGCGAATGACGGTCGTGGCGTGTTTCAGGTTGGCGCGCTGCCGGGTGTTCCCCAGGGCCTCGCGGGCGGCGTCGGGGAAGGACGGCGAGCCCAGCCAGACCACTCCGCGGTCGCCGGGGGCGGTCACGGGCGTCCGCCTTCGGTCGCGGCCAGGATCTCGGCCAGGTGCATGGTCCGCACCCCGGCGGCCTGCCGGGACAGCCCGCCGCCGATGTGCATCAGACAGGAGTTGTCGACCGTGCACAGCACCTCGGCTCCCGTCTCCCGCACCGCCCCGACCTTGTCGGCGAGCATCGCGCCGGAGGTCGCGGCGTTCTTGACGGCGAAGGTGCCGCCGAAGCCGCAGCAGGAGTCGGCGGCCGGGAGCTCGACCAGGTCGAGCCCCTCGACGGCGCGCAGCAGCCGCTGTGGCCGGTCGCCGAGGCGCAGTCCGCGCAAGGAGTGGCAGGTGGGGTGGTAGGTGACGCGGTGCGGGAAGCGGGCACCGACGTCCTCGACGCCGAGGACGTCGGTCAGGAACTCGGTGAACTCGTGGACCCGGGGCGCCAGTTCGGAGACCTGTCGGTGCAGTTCCGGGGTGCTGTACTGCGCGGCGAG
The DNA here is from genome assembly GCF_042755465.1 of Kitasatospora sp. NPDC059160. Lineage (NCBI taxonomy): Bacteria > Bacillati > Actinomycetota > Actinomycetes > Kitasatosporales > Streptomycetaceae > Kitasatospora > Kitasatospora sp. NPDC059160. The sequence continues at coordinate 46,305 of NZ_JBHZCN010000018.1, forward strand.
CTCGGGGTGGTGCTCCCGGACCAGCCCGGCGCAGGACGCGGACGGGGTGACCACCGCGTCGTAGTCGGCGAAGGTGCGGGTGAACCGGGCCGTCAGCGGGACGGCGTCCGCACGGTAGCCGGTGTTGAGGTGCAGCTGCCCGCAGCAGGTCTGCTCCGGTGGGAACTCCACGGTGTGGCCGAGCCGTTCGAGGACGGTCAGCACGGCGCGGCCGGTCCCGGGGAACATGGTGTCGTTGAAGCAGGTGATGAACAGCGCGATGCGCATCGGCAAGCCATCCTGTCGTCCGGCAGGGGCGGGGCGGTTGCGGCGGGTCGACGGTGCGCGCCCGGCGCGGCGGTGGGCGCGTCCTGCTCGGCGGCCGTCTCCACGCGTGCCTCCGTCCGGGCGCCCGGGTACGCCGGACGGGTGAGGCCGGCGCTCCGCACCAGGGTGGGCCGGGCCCCCGCGGCCCGTGCTCCCGGCCGCGGCGGGCGGGGGTCACGGCACGACGACCAGCTTTCCGCGGGTGCGCCCGGTGCGGCTGGCGTCGAAGGCCTCGCCCGTCCGCTCCAGCGGGAAGGTCCCGGCGACCTCCACGGTGAGCGCGCCGCGGTCGACCGCCGCGGCGAGTTCGGCGAGCTTCGCGCCGTCCGGGCGCACCCAGATCCAGTGGCCGCCGTGCTGCGTCACTCCCGGGTCGGCGATCGAGACGTGCCGCCCGCCGTCGGCGAGCACGGCCAGGGTGGTGTCCAGCTGGCCGCCGACGAAGTCCGCGACGGCCGTCGCACCGCCGGGCACCAGCGCGCGCACCCGCTCGACCAGGCCGTCGCCGTACGCCACCGGTTCGGCGCCCAGCTCGCGCAGGTACGCGTGGTTGCGCTCCGAGGCGGTGCCGATCACCCGGGCCCCGCGGTCGCGGCCGAGCTGCACCGCGAGGCTGCCCACGCCGCCCGCGGCGCCGTGCACCAGGAGCACGTCGGCGGGGCCGACCGCGAGCCGGTCCAGGCTGCGCAGGGCGGTGAGCCCGGCCAGCGGCAGCCCGGCCGCCTGCGCCCAGTCGAGCCCGGCGGGCTTGCGCGCCACCGCGGGTGCGGCGACCGCGACGTACTCGGCGAAGGTGCCGGCCTGCACCGCGTCCTTGCGGGCGTAGGCCATCACCTCGTCCCCGGGGGAGAACTCGGGGGTGTCCGGGCCGGTGCGGGTGACCACCCCGGCCACGTCCCAGCCGGGGATGACGGGGAAGACCGTGTCCATCATGCCGTCCAGGCCGCCCGCCATGACCTTCCAGTCGACCGGGTTGACGGAGGCCGCCCGGACCTCGATCAGCACCTGGCCGGGGCCGACCTTCGGGTCGGGCACCTCGCCGTACTCGAGCCGGGAGTTGTCCGGGGCGTACGAGTCGTAGGTCACCGCGCGCATGAGTCGACCTCCAGGGAGCCGGGGTTGCGGTCTCGCGCACCGCCGCCCGGGGTGAGCGGGGCGCCGTGGGTCACGCTATGCCGGAGGCGGGCGCCCGGCACCTCGCCCCGCCGTCGCGGCGCCGTCCGCCGGTGGGCAGGGCACCACGCCGCACGCTGCGTCAGGCGTGTTCCGCCTCCTCCAACTGTCGTGGCACGGTGGCCTTCTGGTCCAGGAAATGGTGCGCGCGCCGGTCGTACTCCAGTTGGTGTGCCCGGATCTCCTCCGAATTGGCGGCGGTCCAGGCGCACAAGCGGTTGAACGGCTCCCGCAGGGACACGCCGAGCGGAGTGAGGGAGTACTCGACTCCGACCGGAGAGGTCGGCAGGACCTGGCGCATGATCATCCCGTTGCGCTCCAGCCGGCGCAGGGTCTGGGTCAGGACCCGCTGGGTGACGCCGTCGACGCGGCGTTTGATCTCGTTGAACCGCCTGGGCTCGTCAAGGACCGCCAGGACCGTCATCGACCACTTGTCGGTGATCTGGTCGAGAATCGAACGGCGTATGTCGGAGCACTGGACGGGGTGTTCGGTGGTCATGATCCCCCAACGTTCACGGGGCACGGCGGCGGCCTCGGGCGGGGTGCGGGTGCCCCAAGTTGTGCGTGATGCGTGTGATGCGCGTGATGTGCGCAAGGTGCGTGATGCACGTGATGTGACCATCATGTTCGTGTCAGTGAAGGGCTGTCAATCCCGCGGGCCCTTACCGGGAAGTGACGAACTCCGGTCACCGCAGAGCGGTCACGCGGCTGCGGGCAGCCCGTCCGGCAGGCCGTCCGGGAGCCCGTCCGGGAGCGCGAACAGCAGGTCGTACAAGGGTCGCCCGGTGCCGTGCCAGATGGACAGCGCGTAGACGCTGATCGGGTAGTCGACCCAGCGCGGCGGCGCCCACACCGTGCCGCGGACGACGTCCCCCTGCCCGCCGGCGTCGAGGCTCGACGGCACGTCGCCGGCCTCGACGAGCAGCTCCCAGCCCCGGCGCGGGACGGCGAACGAGGCCTCGGCGAGGTCGCCGCGCAGGCTGGCGCGCAGGATCGTCGTCGCCGCGATGTCGAGGCTCAACGCGCTGTCGACCAGCACGCGGTCGACCTCGAAGCCGGAGTCGGCCAGCCAGGTGGACAGGTGGTCGACGGCCGCGCCGAGCAGGTCCGCAGTGGCGCGTTCGGTGCGCACCGCGCGGCACAGCAGCGCCTGGTAGTGCACCTCCTCGGGTACGACGACCTGGTCGCCGATGACCGTCCTCAGCAGTCCCATGTCCAGGCTGGACGGGTCCCGGTAGACGGCGGCGACGTCGCGGGCGACGGCGCGCAGGAACGGGTCGGCGCAGTCGTCCAGGAGGAACGACCACAGCTGCCGGCACAGTTCGACCATGCGGACGCCGGTAGTGGTGTGGAGCACCCGGAGCGCGCAGCGCAGCAGGATCTTCTGGAACAGCGTCATGGAGACCCGGAACTCCATGCCCCGCACCCACTCCTCGGCGGTCATCGAGCCGTGCTCGACGACCACGTCGGCGATGAGTTCGGGATTGGTGATGTCGGCGGGCATCCAGCGGGTCCGCAGCCCCTGCTCGTCCTTGAAGGCCTCGCGCGAGTAGTCGGTGTTGTTCAGCAGCAGCAGTGGGTAGATCACCGGGGATCCGCCCGCGGTCAGCACCTCCTCGATCCCGTCGAGGTAGGAGTCGAAGGTTTCGCCGGGCAGGCCCCAGATCAGGTCGGTGTAGGTGGGCACGTCGAGTTCGCGGAAGCGGGCCAGCAGCCGGCGGTAGTGGTCGGTGCGGATGTTGGCGCGGTTGGCGATCTTGAGCACGTTCGCGTCGAAGGACTGCGCGGAGAGCGTGATCGCGCCGGTCAGCTCGGCGGCGTGCAGCATGCTCGCGATCTCCACGATGCGCTCGTTGCCGTTCTTCGCCCAGTTGGTGCTGACGATCAGCCGCTTCCCGTGGCGCCGGCTGAGCTCCACGATGTGCTCGGCGATCTGCCGGTCGCGGCCGAGGATGCCGAAGTTGGCGTCCGCGATGAACAGCGTGGCGTCCTGGGGCATCAGCCGGATCAGCCGGTCCAGTTCGGCGAAGATCCGCTCCAGGTCGAACTGGCGGACCTTGGAGTTGGTCGCCCCGCCCCAGTAGCAGAACGCGCACCCGTAGGGGCAGCCCCGGTTGGTCTCGTAGACGATCATGGACGAGCCGGTGATCTCCTCGTCGGAGTACACCGGGGTGAGGATCGGCGAGACGACCTGGTTGAGGTCGGTGATGCGGTCCGCGTCCGGGTTGGTGACGACGGTTCCGTCCCGCCAGTGGCTGATGCCGGGGATCGCGGCGAGGTCCCCGTCGGTCAGGAAGGCGTGCAGCAGGTCGCGGAAGCGCAGTTCGCCCTCACCGTGCACCAGCACGTCCAGCCAGGGCGCCTCGGCGAACAGCGGCTCCTGCTGGTAGCTGACGTCGTTGCCGCCGACCACGACGCGGCAGTCCGGCCAGCGCTCCTTGACCTGGCGGGCCAGCTCCAGGGACTGGGCGCGGTTCCAGAAGAACACGGTGAGAGCGACGGCGAACGGCTCGTCCCAGGTGTCGAGAAGTTCCTTGGTGGCCTGCTCGCCACCGCTCTGCTCGCGCACGCTGATCCGGAAGTCGCAGGCCGCGTCGAGGGCGGGGTCGGCGGTCGCCGTCGCCTTGAGGTACCCGAGGGTGACGCTGTACCGGACCCCCTGCATCGCGGTGAACTCGACGAGCTGGACGGTCTTCCGCCGCTCCGGCACCGGTGCCGGCCGCCGGCCGGCGTCGGCCGCGCCGTCGGTGACGTGGTGGGAGTCGATGGTGGAGGTCATGACTGCACTTCCCGGCGAAGTAGGGCAAACTCGGACAGTTCGCACGTGGCCGCGGCGCCTCGCGCACGCTCCTCGTGATCGCTCACAGCGCCGTGACACCCGCATGCGCGACATCGCCCGGGTTCCGTCTCCGCCGTCGTCCGCCCCGGCGCAATGCCCGGCTGTACGGGATGCCGGCGGCTGCCAACATTTCCAGCGCATTGCACCGGCGTCAATAACGCACTCCCAGGACCGTAGGTATCTCCGGGGATACCGGGAAGATTTGAGCTTAATTTGAGTTACGGCCCGGAATGCCGGTCGTTATTGACGGTCCTGATGGCCCGATGTAGCGTCAGCGGCGAAACACCCGGTGGCGTGCCGACTGGGCCCGGAGTGCTCGGGTGACGAACCCCCGAGATTCATCCGGTGAAAATCCGGCTGTTAAAGGGAGTGTGGTATCGGTGCGCTTCGGGCTTTCATTTCTTCCGGACTGCACGCCGGAGACGAAATCTCCGCAGGACTATTTCAGCGACGCGCTGGAGTTGTCGGTCCGGGCGGAGGCGGGCGGTCTGGATTCGGTGAAGATGACCGAGCACTACCTCCACCACTACGGCGGCTACTGCCCCAGCCCGCTGGGCTTCCTCTCCGCGGTCGCCGCCCGGACGAGCTCGGTCAGGCTCATCACCGGCTGCGTCCTCCCGGTCTTCCACCACCCGATCCAGCTGGCGGCGGAGGCCGCGCAGGTGGACGCGATCAGCGGCGGCCGGCTCGACGTGGGATTCGCCCGGGCGTACCTGCCGGACGAGTTCGACGCGCTCGGCGTCGACATGGACGAGAGCGTCGACCGGTACCGCGAGACCATCCGGGCGGTCCGGCGGATCTGGACCGAGGAGAAGGTCAGCGAGGAGACGCCGTTCTTCTCCTACCGCGACGTGACCGGACTGCCCCGGCCCACCCAGCAGCCGCACCCGCCGATGTGGGGGGCTGCGGTGCGCACGCCGGAGAGCTTCACCTGGCTGGGCACCGAAGGGCTGGGGCTCCTGATCACGCCGATGATCTCGCCCCACGAGTTCCGCGCCCAGCTGACCCTCTACCGCGACGCCTTCCGGGCGGCGCACGGCGGCTCCGGGCTGCGGCCCCGGGTCGCGGCCAGCCTGCCCCTGGTGGTCGCGGAGACCGACGAGCGCGCGACCGAGATCGCCGAGACCTATCTGCGGCGCTATCTGGACGTGTGGGCGGAGGCCGTGAACCCGTGGGACCGGCGGGAATCCTCCGCCTATCGCGGCTATTCCGGATTCGGCTGGATGCTGCGCAATCTGCGGCCCGAAAAGCTCTACACCGAAGGCGGCGCGATAGTCGGATCTCCGGCCACCGTCATCGACCGCATCCGTGCTTTCAACGACCACATCGGCGGCGTCGACCAGATCCTCTGGCAGATCGATTTCGGCGCGATGCCGCTCCCCGAAGCTCGGCAGACCCTGGAGCTCTTCTGCGACCAGGTGCTGCCGGAGGTGAAAGCACTCTGACCGCCGGTGCCGGCTCCCGATGTGGGTGGGGTCGCACCGGCCCGACGACGGGAAAGGAGGTGAACGACATGGAGGACTTCGACCTGGTGCTG
>NZ_JBHZCN010000018.1:52257-106765 GCF_042755465.1 Kitasatospora sp. NPDC059160
TGGACGAGAGCGCCTTCGAGCTGGTGGACCTGGGCGAGGTGGTCCCCGCTTCGGTGACCGCCGGCTACGGCCTGACCGAGCTGTCCGCGTCCGGCGGCCAGAGCAGCTGCTGCTGTTGCTGCCCGTGCTGCTCCTGCACCTGATCCGGTGCACGACGCCGCGGGAGAGGTGTTCCGCACGAGACCCACGAAGGAGGTGAACGACATGGAGGACTTCGACCTGGTGCTGGACGAGAGCGCCTTCGAGCTGGTGGACCTGGGCGAGGTGGTCCCCGCTTCGGTGACCGCCGGCTACGGCCTGACCGAGCTGTCCGCGTCCGGCGGGGCGAGCAGCTGCTGCTGCTGTTGCCCGTGCTGCTCCTGCACCTGATCCGGTGCTGATCTCCTGGCACATGTGCTCTAGCCGGTGCGTGTTCATCAAAGAGGACCGGGTGGCTCTCGGTCCTTCCTGCTGGCCAGTCATCAATGAGTGAGTGAAGAAGCGGTGGTCATGGGAGTCGATGTCGAGCGGGTACGGCCACGACTGCGCGGGGACGTCTACGTCATGCGCGTTCCGGAGGGTGCGTACATCCGCAGCAACCTGGGCGGGTCGATTCTGAAGGGCGCCTCGACCTACGAGTTCGTCCAGCGGATCGCGCCGATGCTGGACGGCACCAGGACGCTCGGCGAACTGTGCGCCGTCGTACCGGAGTCCAGCCGTGCCGCGGTGGCGAAGATGATCATGCTGCTGCTCGCCAAGGGGTACGTCAAGAACGTGCTGGACGACCGTCCGCACACCCTGTCCGGCGAGCTGGCCGCCACCTACGCGGCCAACATCTCCTTCATCGAGTACTTCACCGACTCACCCGAACTGCGCTTCGAGACCTACCGCGACGGCCCCGTGGTGCTGACCGGCTCCGGCCCGCTGCTGCAGGCGCTGGCCAACTCCCAGCTGCGCGCGGGTGTGCGGACCGTCCCGCTCGCTCCGTTCGGTGAGTCGCCGTTCGACCGCGACCGCGTCCAGGAGCACCTGGAGGCGTCCCGGGCGCTGGACCCGGAGCAGCGGATCGTCGACCTGGAGGCGGACGTCGAGCGCCTCGACCTGCTGGCCGCCGACGCCACCATGGTGCTGCACGTCGCCGACCGGCCCATGGTCGAGCGTGCCCGCCGGCTCCCCGGGGCCGCGGTCGCCGCGGGTGCCGCGTTCGCCCAGACCGTCGTGGCGGGGGACGAGGCGTGGATCGGCCCGGTGATCGCGGGGAACGGTGATCCCACCGCCTGGGAGTCCGCGTGGCGTCGACTGTCCGCGCTCGCACCCGACCTGGTCGGCGCGGATCTGCGGGACCACCCGGAGGTGGCCCCGAGCGGGTTCCTGCGCGGCCCCACCGTCGCGCTGGTCGCCAACCAGCTCTGTTTCGCGGCGTTCCGCCAGCTCACCGGCATCGACGGGGGCCCCGGCAACGACGGTGGCACCGGTGCCGACGCCGGCCGGCGGTCCGACCACCTGGTCCGGTTCGACCTGGAGAGCCTGGAGACCTCGAAGCACGCGTTCCTGCCGCACCCGCTCGCCCGGCCCGTGGTGCCGGACGACCCGGCCCGGCTGGCCGCCCTGACGACCGCGGCGCCCGTCGGCGACGAGGAACTGGCCCGGCGCGCGGTCGACTTCGTCGACCCCCGGACCGGCGTCCTCGCCGAGGTCACCGAGCGCGACCACGAGCAACTGCCGCTGTTCGTCAGCGAGGTCGTGGTCTCGGACCCGGTCGGCCTGGCCGGCGGCCCGTTCGCCGTCCACGGCTGCGGCGAGACCGTGGTCGAGTCGCGCCAACGCGCCGTCCGGCGGGCGTTCGAGCGCTACGCGGCCGTCATGGTCGACGCCCGCAAGGGCGACCGGCTGCACGGCCTGGACGTGCTGACCGGCGAGCCGGTCGCGGTGGACGCCGCGCAGGTCTTCCCCGCGCGGACCGTGGCCTCCGGCGACGACTGGGCCGCCGCCGTGCGCGCCGCCGTGGTGGCCGCTGCCAACGACGCGGTGGTCGCGGCCCTGTCGACCGCGACCGGACCGCTGCCCCTGCTGGACCTGGACACGGCCGAGCTCACCCCGCGCGCCGAGCGCTACCGGAAGCTGCTGGCGATCGTCGAGGAGTCCTTCGAGGTCCACGACCTGTCCGGTCTGCTCGGGCTGCCCACCTTCGCCTTCACCACCCCGGCGGGCACGGTCGCCCACGTGAGCGACCTGGACGTCGCCGCAGCACTGGAACAGGGCCTGGAGCGGACGCTGCTCGCCTACCAGGCCCGGGCCACCGAGCAGCCCGCCTACGCGCCGGCACCCGTGCCCGAGCTGCCCCCGCACCTGCGCGCAACCGCCGCGCCGGAGCGGGCCGCGGCGCCCCGCTCGGTGACGCTGGAGGAGGCCGTGGCCGGGCTGACCCGGGAGGGCGGCCGGGTGGTCGCCGTCCCGCTGGACCACGACGCCGCCGTGGCCGGCGCGTGTCCGTTCGTGGTGCGCGCCGTGGTCCTCCATGGCTGACCAGCCGCAGGCGCTGCTCGAACCGCCGCAGGTGCTCCGCGAACCGCGACAGGTGGTCGTCGGGCCGTGGGCACCGGGCTGCCCGGAGTGCCTGCGCACCCGACGCACCGCGGCGGCCTCCGCCGAACAGGCCGCCGAGCTGGCCGCCGGAGCGGCCGTCGGGGCGCCCGACCGGGAGCTGCCGAGCTTCCTGGCCGACACCGTCGCCGGGCTGGCCTCGGCGCACTCCGGGGCGCGGCGGTTCCGGACCGTCGACACCGCCACGCTGGCGCTGTCCCGGCACGCCTTCCTCGACGATCCGCACTGCCCGGCCTGTTCGGTGCCGGTGGCCGACACCGAGCAGGGCGCGAAACCCGTCCGCGAGGTGCGGCCCAAGCCGTCACCCGGGTCCAGCCGGGTCCGCCCGCTGGACCGGGAGGCGCTCCGGGCGGCCTACGTGGACGAGCGGAGCGGCCTGGTCCCCTCGGTCACCTCGTACACCGAGCACGCGTTCCCGTTCACCGGGGCCGTCCTGGCCGTGCCCGGCGCCACCGCCACGGAACCGGCCGGCTACGGCCGCACCCGCGACTTCGCCTCCGCGTGGTCCATCGCGGTGGCGGAGTCGCTGGAACGGCTGGCCGCGTACGCGCCCGCCAAGCGGACCGGGGTCCGGGCCGGCTACGCCGACGTGGCCGAGGCCGCGATCGACCCCCGCACGCTCGGCCTGTACCCCGAGGAGCGGTTCCAGCTCCCGGACTTCCCGTACCGGAGGTTCACCGAGGACGCGGAGACCGACTGGGTGTGGGGCTACTCCTTCGGCCGAGGCCGACCGGTGCTGGTGCCGCAGGGCTTCGTCCACTACCGCCTGCCGCTGCCCGCCGGGGAGCGCAGGTTCGCCAGTGAGATCTCCAGCGGCAACGCGCTCGGGGGCTGCTACGAGGAGGCCGTGCTGCACGGGATCCTCGAAGTCGCCGAACGCGACGCCTTCCTGATGGCCTGGTACGGGCGGACGCCGCTGCCCCGGATCGACCTCGCCACGGTGCCCGACCGCCGGATCCCGCTGGTGGCCGAGCGGATCGAGCGCCAGGGCTACCGGGTGCACGTCCTCGACAGCACCCGGGAGCACGGGATCCCGTCGTTCTGGACGCTCGCCGAGGACGTCAGCGGCACCGGACGGCCGAGGGCGGTGTCGACCGGCGGCAGCGGACTGAGCCCGGCGGAGGCGATCCTGGCCGCGCTGCACGAACTGAGCCAGACCGTCGAGTACGTGGGCGTCCTCGCGCTCGACCCGGGGTGGGGCGAGCGGGCCCGGCACCTGGCCGAGCACCCGGACGAGGTCGTGTCGATGGCCGACCACCTGCTCTGCGCGGCCGATCCGGGCTCGTTCGACCGGTACGCCTTCCTGCTCGACGACCCGGTCACGTCGACCTGGCAGCAGGGGCTCGAACGCTGGCGGTGGCCGAGCCATACCGACATCGGCGCGGACCTCGACGAGGCCGTCCGGCGCTTCGCGGCGGCCGGGATGGACGTCGTCGCCGTCGACACCACCTCCATGGAACACACAGCGGGAGGATTCAGATGCGTCAAGGTGCTGGCACCGGGCTCGGTGCCGATGACCTTCGGGCACGCGGCCCGGCGGGTGACCGGACTGCCCCGGCTGCCCGAGGTGCGCAACCCGCACCCGCATCCCTTCCCGTGAGCGACGCGGCCGTGACCGATCCGGCCGTGACCGATCCGACCGTGAGTGACGAGGAGACCATGACCGAGGGGGCCGCGGCCGCGCAGGAGGCCGGCGTGGGGCGGGAGTTCCTGCGGGTCAGCCTGGAGGACCTCGCCGAGGCGATGGAGACCCGGCAGTCCGAGTACGCCAACCCGGACGAGCCGTTGAAGTTCAAGATCTACCGGGGTCTGCCCCGACGCCCCCTGACCACCCGGGTGCCCGGGGTGCTCGGCGCGGTCGAGGCGCTCGACGACCCGGCGCTGTCGACGCTGCTGCGCTACGGCTACGGCATCTCCCGGCAGGAGTTCGACACCAACGGGACCTGGCCCTACCACCGGATGGTCGCCTCCGCCCGCTGCCTGTTCGCCGTCCAGCTGTACGTGTGCCTGGCCGACGGCGTCTACCACTACGACGCCCCGCACCACGCGCTGGTGCTGCTGCGCGAGGGGGACCACCGGCCGCTGCTGGCCAGGGCGACCGGAACCGCCGGCGCGCCGCCGGAGGCCGTGTTCGTGCTCTCCGGACTGTTCGCCAAGGCCGCCTACATCTACCGCGACTACGCCTACCGGCTGTGCACCCAGGAGGCCGGGCTGCTCACCGGCAACCTCGACCTGGTCGCGCGGGCCATGGGACTGCGGGCCCGGGTGCACCACCAGTTCCTCGACGAGCCGGTCAACAAGCTGCTCGGACTCGACCCCGACGAGGAGCCGGCCCTCGTGGTGCTGCCCCTCCACCTCGCCGGTGCGGGCGCCGGAGACCCCCGCCGCACGGAGACGGAGACGGCGGCGGCCCTGTCCGCGACCGTCGACCCGATCGAGCCGCAGGTGGTCCGCAGCGGGCTCGCGGTGGCGCGGGCCTGCCCGAGGCTCACGGCCGTCAACCGCGCCTCCTTCCGCACCGACACCGCGGGCTTCGCCGCCGCCGAGCCGGCCCCGCCCGTCCGGCCCGCCGTGGCCGTCGGGTCGGGCCGCGAGCCGCTGGCCCTGCCCGCGACCGAGGTCCCGGACCCGGACCTGGCACAGGTGCTGCGGAGCCGTGATTCCGGCCCCGGCATCTTCCGCCCGGTCGCCTCGCGGGTCGACGGCCTCGCACTGTGGGCGCGGCTGGCCCGCACCCGAACCGGGGTCGGCAGCGATGCCGTCCCGGCGGGAGCGCCGGTGCCGGTGGAGGTCTACCTGACCGTCGCCGACCTCATCGGCGTACCGGCCGGCTGCTACCGGCTCGACCCGGCCACCGGCGCCCTGCACCCGGTCGGCCCGGGAAGCCCGACGGGCCCCGGCACGGACGCCCTCACCGCGATCGAACGCGTCACCATCCCCGGACCGGTCTTCCAGCACATGAACGCCGTCGTCCACCTGGTCGTCGACCGTGACTGGGCGTTCGACACCTTCGGGGACCGCGGCTACCGGGTGCTCAACCAGGAGGCGGGCCTGCTCGCCCACCGGGTCTGCGTCGCGGCCGCCGCGCAGGGCCTCTCCGGCCGGATCGTCAACGCCTACCACGCCGAGGGGGTGCGCGCGGTGCTCGGACTGACCGAGGAGCGCTACGCCCCGGTCTTCCAGATCCTGCTGGCCCGGACCGGACCGGGCGGCCGCGTGATCGTGCCGGTGGAGCCGGAGGCGGCGGAGTGACGGACGGGACGACGGACGAGATGACGGACGGACAGTGGGAGGCCGGACCCGAGCCGGTGCGGTACCTGCCCGGCCCGGCCACCGTGGTCCGCCTCGCCGGCAGCCCGGTTGCCGTACTGGACGGACTGCGCTGCGCGGAGAGCTGGCGCACCGCCACCGCCCTGCTGGCACTGCGCGCCGAGATCGCCGCCGGGGCCGACGAGTTGTCGACGTTGCTGCACGCGGCGATCGGCGCCACCGGGGACGGCGAGCTCAAGGCCCGGCTGGTCGCGGTGCGCCGGGCCGTGCACCGCGGCCGCCACGTCGACCCGGCCCGGCTGGCCGAGGTCCCCGCCGAGCTCGCGGAGCCGGTCCGCTCCTGGACGGCACGGATCGACGAACGCGACCGCCTGCTGGCGGCCCTGCCGGAGCACCTCGACCAGGATTGGGCCGCGAGCTACGAAGCCCTGCTCGCCGCCGCCCGGCTGCCCGCCTTCCAACTCGGCCTCGTGCACGCCAATCCGGACCTGTTCCTGGCCCTGCGGAAGTGGTTCGACACCGGCCGCCCACCGCAGCGCCAGACCGTGCTCCGGCTGGCGCAGTACCTGGCCCGTTGCGCTTCCAAGACCAGCCCGTACTCCACCTTCACCAGCAGCGGCCTGGCCGCCTGGGGCACCGGCCGGGAGATCGTCGAGCCGGCCGGGCCGCGGAGCGCCTCGCTGACCTCCACCGAGGTCAGCGTCGGATCGCTGCACCGGATTGCCCGCGCCGTCAGCGAACGCCCCGAGCTGCTCGGCGGCTGCCGGATCCGGACCAACCCCAGCGCCACCGTCCAGGACGGCGCCCTGCTGTTCCTGGGCCGTCGGCCGGACGAGTACGTGCACAGCCTCGCGCTCACCCCGACCCTGCGCGGGGTGCTGGAGCTGACCACGGGCGACCTCACCTTCGACGAGCTGCGGGGCACCCTCCTGGCCCGCGCGGCCGACGGGCGCCAGGTCGACGCGTTCCTGCGCCGCCTGGTGACGCTGGGCCTGCTGGAACTGGTCCCGCCGCTCGCCGACCAGTCCGCGGACCCGGTCGGCGACCTGCGCGAGTGGCTCCAGCGGTGTCGGCAGCCCGGCCTGGAGCGGCTGGACCGGACCTTGCAGGAGATGGCCGAGGCGCTGTCGAGTTACCCCGCGGTCGCCGAGCCCGCAGACCGGGTCGCCGTCCGCGACACGGTGGTCCGCGCGCTGGACACCGCGCTGCGCGAGGTCGGCGACCACGCCCACGTCCAGAGCCCGAAGCTGGCCCAGGAGTTCGCCCGGTACAGCTTCTACGAGAACGCGGTGCACCCCGGCACGACGGCTGTGCTGGACCGCGCGCGCTGGCGTCCGCTGCTGGACGACCTCGACGCGGTGCGCACCCTGCTCGGACTGATCGGCCCCGACCTGCCGTTCAAGCTCACCCTCGACTCGTGGTTCCGGCGCAGGTACCCGGCCGGCGCGCGGGTCCCGCTGGTGGTGTTCTACCGCGACGTCCTGGCCGAGCAGTCCGCCGATGCCGCCCCGGGCCCGGTCGGACGCCGCTCCCGTCCGGCGCACAGCCGGTTCGCCGACGCCGACAGCCCGGTGGCGGCCGTGCGCGAGCTGTACCGCCTGCGCACCGCCGCCAAGCGGCTGCTGGGCGAGCGGACGCCCGACCGGGACGGCGTGGTCAGGGTCGACCCCGAGGAGGTGCGCAAGCTGGCCGAGGAGTGGCCGGACTGGGTCCGCACCCCGACCTCGCTCGCGGTCTACTGCCAGCTGGCCGACGCCGAGCACGGCCCGGCCCTGGTGGTCAACAGCATCGCCTGCGGCTTCGGCCGCGGCCGCAACCGGGTGCGGCAGATCCTGGACGTCCTCGACCTGCGCGCTGACGTCCCGGACGAACCGGGCCTGGCGGCGTCCCACGACGACGTGCTGTTCGCCGAGTTCGAGGCGGTGGCCCGGTCCGCCGTCAACGTCCGCAGACCCGGCGTCGGACTGGTCGTCGACTACCCCGGGGTCCGCAGCACGCGCGCGGCCGACGACCGGCTGCCGGTCAACGACCTCCACGTGGAGTGCGGCGACGACGGGCTGCTCGCGCTGGTGTCGCGGCGGCTCGGCCGGCGGATCCGCCCGGTGCACCCGGGCCTCGGCGCCGACCGGCTGCTGCCGCCCGCCGCACGGTTCATGATCGAGGCGTTCGGCGAGTCCAACACCTGGTTCGGCGCGCACACCGAGCTCAGGATGACCTCCGACCCGCGCGCCGACGACGGCGTCCTGCGCCTGCCCCGGTTGACGGTCGGAGACGTGGTGCTGCGCCGCGCCATGTGGATGACCCGCGCGGACCGGCTGCCCCGGCGGGCCGACGCCGCGACCGGCGCGGCCTGGATGTTGAAGGTCGCCGACTGGCTGGCCGAACACGGCATCCCGGAGCGGTGCTTCGTCACCGTCCTCGACCCGGCCTCGCTGGTGGCGGGCGGGAACGGCCCGCGGCCGGGGAACGACACCAAACCGAACTACGTGGACTTCGCGAGCATGCTGCTGCTGCTCGGGCTGGAACGCCGGCTCACCGAGCCGGACGCGATCGTGCAGATCAGCGAGATGCTGCCGGACCCCGGCCAGGTCCGCGGCGAGCACGTGGCGGAGTACATCGTGGAACTGAACGAGCCCGGAGTCACTTATGTCTGAGACCTCAGCGCACCGTTGGGTCAGCGCCCACCTCTTCTACCACGGCGACCAGGACGCCGTGATCACCGGTGTCGTCAAGCCCGTCGTCGAGCGGCTGGGCCGGGCCGGACTGGTCGACGGCTTCTTCTTCCTCCGCTACTGGGAGGGCGGCCCGCACGTGCGGCTGCGGCTGCGGACCCGGCCGGAGCACGTCCAGGAGGCGCGCTCGGCCGTCGAGGAGACCGCGGCGGAGTTCTACCGGACGACGCCGTCGACCTCCGGGCTGACGGAGCGGGCCTATGCCGAGTCCGCGGCCGAACTCGCCGCCCTGGAGCGGATGGCCGACCACGACACGGTGCTGCACCCGGACAACTCGGTCGCGTTCGTCGACTACGTGCCCGAGACCGGGGCGTTCGGCACCGGCCGCTCCCTGGAGGCCGTCGAGAAGCAGTTCATGGCGTCCAGCGTGCTGGCGCTCCAACTGATCGCCCGCGGCCGGACCGCGGGGCAGCGCGCCATGGACGCCTTCGCCATGATGGCCGCCAACCGTACGGTCTTCACCGGCATCCTGCCCGAACTCGCCTACCAGGCGCGGTTCCTGGTGGAGAGCGGCGGAGCAGCGGCGGAGGTGCTGGGATCGCCGGACTTCGAGAAGCACTTCGAGGCCAACAAGGCCCAGCTGCGCGCCTCCCTGGAGACGGTCTGGGCCGTGACCAGGGGAACGGCCCTGCCCGCCGGGTCGGTGACCGGCAGCTGGCTCAGGACCGTACGGGAGGCCAACGACACCCTGGTCGAACTGGAGCTGCTCGGCCGCCTCGACGCCTACCCCGACTTCGAGGCCCCGGCCGACGTGCTCCAGCACATCAACCACCTGGTCCCGCAGCTGATCGTGGAGCGCTGCACCCACCTGATGTGCAACCGGCTCGGCATCAGCCTGGCCCAGGAGTCCCACCTGCGACTGCTCCTGACCAGGGCCGCCTTCGACCTGTGCGCGGTGTGAAGCCCATGAGCGACGAGGCGACCCGCTACCAGGACACCGTGCACACGCCGACGGAGGTGGCGGACCCGCAGGCGTTCCCGCCCCGGCTGGTCAAGAGCTACCCGGGCGCGCCGAGGCATCCGCTGCCCTGGCCGCCCGAGAAGTCCGAGCACCGGCTCGGCCGGCTGCTGGCCGAGCTCGGCGGCATCACCCGCGCCCAGTGGCTGACCCCGCTGGACATGCTGCCCTTCACCGACAGCTTCGAGGCCATCCCGGACGACGACCCGCTGCAATGGCTGGTGACCCGCCGCCCGACGCCATCGGGCGGCGCCCGGTACAGCGCCGAGTGGTACGTGATCGCCGGGCCCGACTCGGAGGTCCCGACCGGCGTCCACTACTACGACCCGGCCCGGCACGACCTGGTGCGGCTGCGCTCGGGCGACTACCGCGGCTGGGTGGCCGCCCGCCCGGCCGGCACCGTCCTGGTGCACACCAACGTGTTCTGGCGGCTGGCCGCCAAGTACGGCGAGATGTACTACCGCCTCGCCTGCCTGGAGGCGGGCATCCAGGTGGCCCAGGCCCTGGTGGTCGGGGCCGACGACGGTGCCTCGGCCCGGCTGTGCTTCCCCGACGCCGACCTCACCGAGCTGCTGGGGCTGGACCCGAGGGCGGAGGGGGTGCACGCCGTGGTCGAGCTGGTCGCCCCGGTGCCCACCGCGTTCGAGGGCCCCTCGCTGGCGGCCTTCCCACGCGCCTTCGCCGCGCACGCGTCCGTGCTCCGGCAGAGCCGCCCCGCCCCCGAGCCGCTGCTGACCGCGCCCCCCGGCGAGGGCGGGGGCGAGGGCGGGACCGAGGCAGAGGGAGAGGGTGGGCGCGGGACCGAGGCCGAGCGCGAGTGGATCAGCCTCCCGCACGCGGAGCCGGACCTGCGGGCCGGCACCCGCAACCGCCGGGCGGCCGTGCGCGGCTTCAAGGCCGACACCATGGCGATCGGCACCCTGGCCACCGTCCTCACCGCCTACGGGCGGCAGGAGAACTGGGACCTGCCGGCCGGTCTGGTCGAGTTCTACTGCGTCGTCGCCGACGTGGCCGGAGTCCCGGACGGCGCCTACCGCTACCTCCCCGACGAGCACCGGCTGGAGTTGGTCGGCGAGGGCAACCCCCGGCAGCGGCTCCGCGAGGCCGCGCTGGCAGCCCTGACCCAGCAGGGCGCCCGCACGGCGAACCTCTGGCTGCTGCCGGTGGGCGACGCCGAGGCCGCCGAGGAGCGCTTCGGTGCGCGCTGGTACCGCCTGCAGCAGGCCGCGGCCGGCGCCGCCCTGCACCGGGCCTGCCTGGCCGCCGCGTCCGTGGGCGTGGCCGGCCGGATCCAGAACGACGTGCTCACCCACCTGCTGGACGCCTGGTTCGGTCTGGAGGGGCGCAGGCGCAGTCTGCTGGTGGCGCAGCTGGGCACCGAGCACCCGGCCGGGCCGCGCCCCGAGTTCCGGCTGACCTGGTGAGGAGGAACGGCTCGTGAGCGACACCGTACTGGGCGAGGGCCTGTTGGCCGACGCCATCGCCCGGCGCCCGCCGTCGATGCTGGTGGTGGCGCGCGACGGCTGGGACACCGGCGGCTGGACCGAGGCGCACGAACGGGGCGAGCCCTGGCTGCCGGTGTGGACCGAACTCGACCGGGTCGTGATCGGCCCGCTGGTGCGGCCCGGCGAACCCGGCTGCGCCCGGTGCCTGGAGACCTGGCGCTCCGTCGCACCCGAACGCGCGCCCTGGACGGCCGAACTGCGCGCGGACGGGCGGATCGCGGCCAGCCCGTCGGCCTGGCTGTCCGGCTTCGCCGCCGAGGCCGTGCGCGAGCTGCTGCACTCGGGCGTCGCCACGGACCGCTGCTGGTACCTCGACCTGCGCGACCTGTCGCTGACCCGGCACGCGTTCCTCCCGGACCCGCTGTGCGCGGTCTGCGGCGCGCTGCCCGAGGACACCGCGGAACGGGCCGTGATCGCCCCCGTCCCCCGGCCCAAGCCGCGGGCCCGCGCCAGCCGGATCGGCGAACTCTCCGAGGCCCGGCTCACCGAGCTCTACGTGGACGCCGAGACCGGGGTGGTCGCCCCGCCGCGCGGCATGCGCGACTCGATGGTCCCGCTGACCGAATCCGTCCTGGCCGAGTACGGCTACCGGGGCGAGGCGGGGTTCGGGCGCACCCGTGACTTCGCCTCCAGCCGGGCCACCGCCGTCGCCGAGGCACTGGAGCGGCTCGGCGGCCAGTGGCCCTGGGGCAAGCGCACCACCGTGCGCGGCAGTTACGCGGACCTGGCCGGGGACGCCCTGGACCCGCGGTCGCTCGGCCTGCTGGCTCCCGAGCGCTACCGGGAGCCGGACTGCGCCTACCAGCCGTTCACCGAGGACGCGGTGGTGGACTGGGTGTGGGCGTACTCCTTCGTCCGGGCCCGCCCGGTGCTCGTGCCGGAGACCCACGCGTACTACCGGACGCGGTTCCAGCCGAGGGCCCGCCCCGACGACCGCAGGGACAAGCCCTTCACCTTCGAGATCTCCAACGGCTGCGCGCTCGGCGGCTGCGTCGAGGAGGCGATCCTGCACGGGATCCTCGAAGTCGTCGAGCGCGACGCCTTCCTGATGACCTGGTACGCCCGGATGCCGGTGCCCGAGGTGGACCTCGCCCGGGCGCCCGATCCGCGCATCCGGGTCCTCGCGGAACGCATCGAGCGCACCGGCTGCCGGGTGCGGGCCTTCGACATCACCCTGACCGAGGGGATCCGCGCGTTCTGGGTGCTCGCCCAGGACACCACCGGCGACGACACCCGGCCGAAGGTCGTCTGCACCAGCGGCTCGGCCCTGGACCCGGTCGCCGCCGTGCTCACGGCCCTCGGCGAACTGGCACCCATCGTCGAACAGGAGCAGGCCAGGTACCCGGCCGAGGCCGAACGGGCCCGCCGGATGGCCGCCGATCCCGAACTGGTGCGGATCATGACCGACCACTCGCTGGGCAACGCGACGCCCGAGGCCCTCGACCGCTGGTCCTTCCTGCTCGACGGCGACCGCCTGACCGGCTGGGACGAGGTGATCGCCCGCAACCCCTGGCCGCTCCACACCGACCTGCGGGACGACCTCACCGAGGCCGTCGACCGGATGCTGGCGGGCGGCATGGACGTCGTGGTCGTCGACCAGACCTCGCCCCTGCACGAGGCCGCCGGCCTGACCTGCGTCAAGGTGATCGCGCCCGGCGCCCTGTCCATGACCTTCGGCCACCGCAACCGCCGCACCACCGGGCTGTCCCGGCCGCTGGAGGTGCCGTACCGGCTCGGCCACGCGCCGCACCCGCTGACCGAGGCCGACCTCAACCCCCACCCCCACCCCTTCCCGTGACCACCCACGCCACCACCCTCGGAGTACGTGTCGCGGGCCTGCCCGCCGACGTGGTCGAGCAGCTCGCCGACCGGCGACTGCGGCGCGAACTGCTCGCGCTCTCCCGTACGGCCGCCGAACTGCGCAGCGGCGCCGGGGCGCTGTCCGAGCGCTGCCACACCGTGATCGGGGAGCTGCGCGACCCCGCGGCCAAGCCCAGGCTGGTCGCGCTGCGCCGCACCGTGCACCAGCTGCGCGACCCCGCCCGACTGCTCGCCGACCCCCGGACCGCCGCCGCCCTCGGCCCCGAACTCGCCTCGGACATCACCGAGTTCGGTCGAGCGCTGGGCCGCTACCGGGCCGACCGGGCGCAGCTGCCGACGGTGTACGCCGAGGCGGGCCGAGCCGTCGACGCCGCGCTGCGCGAACTCGGCGCGGACCCCCGCTTCGACCAGGGCCTCGCCCACGCCAGCCCCACCCTGCACCAGGTGCTCGGCCGCAGGCCCGGGCGGCAGGAGCTGATCCGGCTGGCCGCCTACGCGGCCCGCGCCGCCGTCAAGACCAGCCCGTTCAGCACCTTCACCGCCAGCGGCCTCGGCCGGTTCGTCCCGGACGGGCCCGCCCTGCGCTGGGCCGCGACCGAGCGGGCGCGGTCGATCGTCGATCTCGACCTGTCGGTCCTCACCCCGCTGGCCGCCGGCGCGACCGAGCCGACCGTCCGGATCAACCCCAGTGCGCGCCTGGAGGGCGGCACCGTCCGCTTCCTCGGCCCGGCGCCGGCGGAGGACCTCCTCACCCTGCCGCTGACCCCGGCGCTGCGCCACTGCCTGCGCGCCGCGGTCGCCCGCCCGACCCTCGCCGCGCTGGCGGCGGGCTTCCCCGCGCCGCCGGAGCGGACGGCCGGATACCTGCGCTCCCTCGTGGCCGGCGGACTGCTCCTGCTCCAACCGGACTTCGACGACCAAGGGATCGACCCGCTGGGGCAGTTGGCCGGGACCGTCCCCGCACTGGCTCCCCTCCGGGAAGAGCTGCGCGCCTACGGCGATGCCGGGGGAGCCGACCGGGTCGTCCTCGGGAAGGCGCTCCACGAGCGGCTGCGCGGCGTCGGCGTCACCGGCAAGCTGCGGGACGTGCTGACCGAGCAGTCGGTCATTCCCGGCGTCGTGGTCGAGGCGGGCCTGCCGTCCTGGCAGGAGGCCCTGGACGACCTGGCGCTCGCCTGCCGACTGCTCGCCGTCTTCGACTCCGCACTGCCGTTCAAACTGGCCGTCGCCGCGTTCATCCGGGAGCGCTTCGGCGACGGGGCGACGGTGCCGTTCGACCGGTTCTACGCCGAACTCCTCCGCGACGGCCACGAGGCCAGGCGACTGCACCCCGCCGCCGTCGCCTTCGACCCGACCGGGCTGACCGCGACCCTGGCCGCCAGCCCGGTCGCTGAAGTGCGCCGACTGGTGGACCTGGTCGCCGACCTCCGGCGCGCGCTGCCGGACCGGCGGCGGATCGAGGAGGTGCTCCACGCGCTGCCCGCCTGGGTGCGTCCGGTCGGCTCGGTCGCCGTCTACGCCCAGGGCGACGCCGACGAGTTGATCGTCAACGCGGTCAACTCCGGTTTCGGCCGGGCCCGGTCGCAGGTGCGCCGGCTGCTGCGCCACCTCGGGGACGACCCGCTCCCGGTCGACGCGGTGTACCCGGACGCGCCGACCTACGCGGAGTTCACCCAGACCCTGGCCACCTCGCTCAACCAGCGCGAGCCCGCCCTGCCGGACCGGCTCGACTACCCGCCGCCCGCCCGGCTGACCGTCGGCCTGGACGGCGACGGACTGCCGGCCCTGTTCGACGACGGCGCGGCCGTCAGGCCGGTCCACGGCGGACTCTCCTACGAGCGGCAGTTCCCGCCGGTCATGGCCCTGCTGGTCGAGGCGTTCGGCGAGAACCCGCTGCTGCTGCGCCCCGACCAGCCGCTCCAGCACGACGCGGCAGCCGGCAGCGGGCAGGGCCGGGTGCTGCACGCGCCGCGGCTGAGCATCGGCCGGGTGGTGCTCCGCCGGGCGACCTGGGTGGCCCAGCCGGGGACGCTGCCGTGTCGCGCGGCCGGGCAGTCCGACCCGGACTTCCTGCTCCTGCTGACCACCTGGCTGACCGAACTCGGAATGCCCCCGAGGTTCTTCGTGTCCGTGCTGCCGACCGGCGTCGTCGCGGACGGGTCGGTCGCGAGCGACCGCAGCCGCAAGCCGGTGTACGTCGACATCGGTTCACCACCCCTCGTCCTGGCCTTCGAGCGACTGGCCAGGGACCCGGCGAACGCGGCGGTGTTCCAGGAGGTCGCGCCGAGGCCCGAGGCCGCGCTCCTCGACCACCAGGGGGTGCCCAGAGTCACCGAATACGTCATCGAGCTCAACTGCCGAGGAGACCGGGAATGACAGAGACCGTGTGGCGCACGGTGAACGTGTTCCACCACGAGCCCGACCGCACCGATCTGCTGCTCGACGCGGTGCGCCCGTTCGTCGCGGAGGTGGCCCCCGCGGCGCGGCGGGTGTACTTCCAGCCGCACTGGCGGCGCGGGCCGCACGTGCGGATCGTGGTCCAGGCGAGCGCGGAGGTCTTCGACGGCGTCGTCGCACCCGCCGTGGCCGACGTGCTGGAGCCCTACCTGCGGGCGCACCCGTCGACCGTGGTCCTGGACGAGCGGGCCTCGCACGCCGAGCACGTCCGGCTCGCCGCGGTGGAGCGCGAACGCGGCCCGCTGACCCCCTGGGCGCCCGACAACAGCGTCGGGACGGAGCCGTACGACCGGCGCGAGCACGTGCTCGGCGGACCGGCCGCCGCCGACCTGCTCGCCGACTACTACGTCGACAGCAACGACCTGGTGTTCGGGATCCTCGACCGGATCCGCGACGGCGGCTCGAAGACGGCCCTCGCGGTGGACCTCTTCATCGCGGCGGCGCACCGCTTCCTCCCGCCGGTGACGTACGGGTACATGTCCTACCGCGGACACGCCGACGCCTTCCTGGCGAAGAACCCCGACGGCCTGCGCGCCCGCTTCGACCAGGTCTACGAGGCCAACGCCGGGGCCTTCCGGCAGCGGGTCGTCGAGATCACCGCGGCCGCGGACCACCACGACGCGGTGCGCTTCGGCGAACTCCTCGACGTCCTGCTGCGCTACCGCGACCGGGCCGACGGGCTGATCGGCACCGGCGAGCTGGCGCTCGACACCGACCCGAACGGCGACCCGGAGGCCTGGGGCGCCACCTGGAGCGCCTGGTCCGACCGCAGCCCGTTCCACCGGGTGCTCGGCGGTCACCGCCCGGCGGCCGAGCAGCTCGGCGGCTGGCACACCTTCAAGCGGTACCGGGTCGTCCTCAACTGGATGTACCTCAACATGTACCGGCTCGGCATCGGCGAGCTGGAACGCAACCTGATCTGCCACGTGGTCTCCCGGGCCGTGGAGGACGTCCACGGAGTCACCGCGATGGACCGCATCGAGGACCTGATCGGGTTCGTCGACGGCGGCGGTCGGCTGTGACCGGTCCGGGCACCCGAGGAAGGACGACGCGATGACGCACGCCGTCACCGTCAGCGAACTCGTCAAGCGCTACCACCCACACGCCCCGGCGGCCGTGGACGGCCTGAGCTTCACCGTCGAGCGGGGCGAGGTCTTCGGCCTGCTCGGCCCGAACGGGGCCGGGAAGTCCACCACCGTCGGCGTGCTGACCACCCGGATCCGCCCGACCTCCGGTCGGTGCCTGGTCCTCGGCACCGACGTGGTGGCCCGGCCGGCCGCCGCCAAGCGGCTGCTCGCCGTCGTACCGCAGCGGCAGAACCTGGACCGCTCCCTCGACGTGCGGCAGAACCTGCTCTTCCACGCGCGCTACCACGGCGTCGGCCGGGACGAACGGACCGGCCGCGCCGAGGAGTTGCTCGACCTGATGGGGCTCACCGAGCAGGCCGGCCAGCGGGTCGAGCGGCTCTCCGGCGGCCAGGCGCAGCGGGTCGTCATCGCGCGGGCCCTGATGCACGCGCCCGAGGTGCTGTTCCTGGACGAGCCGTCGACCGGCCTGGACCCGCAGTCCCGGCTGTTCCTGCACGAGCGCATCCGCGACCTGTGCGAGCGCGGCGTCACCGTGGTGCTCACCACCCACGACATGGACGAGGCCGAGAGCCTGTCCGACCGGATCGGCATCGTCGACCACGGCCGGCTGCTCGCCCTGGACACCCCGCGGGCACTGACCGGGGCACTCCCGGGCGGCACCACCGTCACCGCGCAGGTCCGCGGCGAGCAGGTGCCGAGCGCCGGGATCCTGGAGGCGCTGACCGGGCTGCCCGGCGCCGACGGCGTCGAGCACGACGCGCCGCAGGGGAGCGGCGGCAGCCAGTACTTCCGGGTGCGGACCGAGAAGGACCCGTCGGCCCTGCTGCCGGACGTGCTGCGCGCGGTCGCCGACCGGGGGGCCGAGCTGGTCGACCTGTCGATCGCCCGGCCGAGCCTCCAGGACGTGTTCATCAGCCTGACCGGAAGGGAACTGCGGTGACCACTGCGACCGAAGGCGCCGACCGGCTTCCCCGGGACGGCGTCGGTCCCGTGACGCGGACCTTCCTGGCGGTGCTCTGGCGCGACGTCTACACCACCACCCGCCGACCGACCGCCTTCCTGCTCCAGGTGATCGTCCAGCCGCTGCTGCTGTTCTTCGTCTTCGGCAAGGTGCTCGGCGAAGCCGGTTACACCAAAGGCGACTTCGGGGCGACGCTGCTGCCCGGGGTGATGGCGCTCAACGCGCTGCTCGTCGCCCTGGAGAACACCGCGATGCCGCTGATCATGGACTTCTCGTGGTCCGGCGAGATCGAGGACCGGCTGCTCGCACCGATCCCGGGCGAACTGGTCGCGGTCGCCAAGCTGGCCTACGGCACGCTGTGCGGACTGTTCGCCGGACTGGTCATGGCGCCGGTCGGGTTCCTGGTGCTGGGCACCACCGGCTGGCCGCCCACGAGGTGGCCGGGGGTGCTGCTGGTCCTGGTCCTCGGCGCGGCGACCGGTGCCGCCCTCGGCCTGGCGCTCGGCACGGTCGTGTCGCCGGACCGCATCGGCGTCACCTTCGCGATCGTCCTCGCCCCGCTGACGTTCACCGGGTCCGTCCAGTACTCCTGGTCCTCCCTCGACCAGCTGAGGTGGTTCCAGGTGGTCTCCGCGCTCAACCCGCTGACCTACGTCAGCGAGGGCCTACGGGCCGCGGCCCAGGCCGGACCCCCGTCGGCGATCCCGCTGTGGGCGGACCTGTCGGTGCTGCTGCTCGCCCTGGCGGTCACCGTGGCGGTCGGGATCAGGGGATTCATGGCCCGGGCGCTCGGCTGAGGCGGCCCGGGGTAGGAAACCACATGGAAAACAAGGAGGATGACGGATGAACAGGAACCTCAGGGCCGCCGCGCCGATGGTCTACGCGGCGCTCGTGGTCGGCGGCTTCATGATCAGCTCCCCGATCGGCGTCGGTGTCTGCGTGGTGGGCGGGATGCTGCTCGGCGCCCTGTACGTGACCACCAACGGCGGCGGCCGCGACCGGAGGCGTGACCGGAGGGACGACGACCGGTAGGGGCACGGCCGGAACCGCGTCCGCCACCGGTGGCGGACGCCGGTCAGAGCCAGCCGCGGGTGCGCGCGATCTTGGCCGCGTCGGTCCGGTTGCGCGCGCCCAACTTGGCCATCGCACTGGACAGGTAGTTGCGGACGGTCCCCTCGGCCAGGCACAGGCGCGCCGCGATCGCGGCGTTGCCGGCCCCGTCCGCGACCGCCCGCAGCAGCTCCCGCTCCCGCTCCGTCAGCGGATCGGCGGCGTCCCACGCGGCCACCGCCAACTCCGGCGCGACCACCCGCTCGCCCGCGTGCACCCGGCGCAGCGCGGCCGCCAGCTCGCCGATCGGCGCGTCCTTGAGCAGGTACCCGGACACCCCGGCGTCCACCGCGCGCCGCAGGTAGCCGCTGCGCGCGAAGGTGGTCACGATCAGCACCCGGGTCGGGTCGCCCAGGCGGTTCAGCTCCACGGCCAGGTCCAGACCGGTGCGGCCGGGCATCTCGATGTCGGTCACCAGCACGTCCGGCCGGTGCTCGCGCACCGCGGCCAGCGCGTCGTCGCCGTTGGTCGCCGTCGCCACCACGGTGATGTCCGCCTGGAGGTCCAGCAGGGACGCGAACGCGCCCAGCACCATGCCCTGGTCCTCGGCCAGCACCACCCGGATCATCCGTTCACCGCCACCGGCACCGTGATGACCAACGTCGTACCGGCCGAGCCGGAGCGCTGCACCGCGCCGCCGATTTTCGCGATCCGCTCCCGGAGCCCGGTCAACCCGGTGCCCTCCGGGGCATCGCCGCCGATGCCGTCGTCCGCGATCACCAAGCGCACCCGTTCCTCGTCCGTGTCCAGTCCGATGCGGCAGGTGGCGGCCCGCGCGTGCCGGGCCACGTTCGTCACCGCCTCCCGGAGTGCCAGCCCCAGTTCGTGGT
Source organism: Kitasatospora sp. NPDC059160 (assembly GCF_042755465.1). NCBI lineage: Bacteria > Bacillati > Actinomycetota > Actinomycetes > Kitasatosporales > Streptomycetaceae > Kitasatospora > Kitasatospora sp. NPDC059160. Next base: position 71,573 of record NZ_JBHZCN010000018.1, read on the forward strand.
CGGTCGCCGCGAGCAGGGCCGGTTCCTCGGCACAGCGCACCCGCAAGGTCACCCCGGTCCCGGCCAGCGTACGCCGTGCCACCTCCAGCTCCGCGCGGACGGTGGTCCGCCGCCAACCGGTGACGGTACTGCGCACCGCGGCCAGCGCCTCCCGGGCGTTGCGCTCGATCTCCTCGGCCTCGGCGCGCGCCCGTTGCGGGTCGGCGAGCACCAGCTCCTTGGTCAGCTGCGCGCGCATCACCACCGCGGTCAGCGAGTGCCCGAGCAGGTCGTGGAGGTCGCGCGCGATCCGTTCGCGTTCCGCCAGCGTGGCGAGCAGTTCCACCTGCGAGGTGCGCAGCCGCTGGTTCTCCGCCTCCTGCCGCCGGTCGCGCTGCCGGAGTTCGAGCAGCCCGACCACCCAGATCATCACGAGCGCCGACGCGAAGCCCAACAGCCGGTAGGGGAGCGGCACCTGCGACAGCAGCGCGGTGCCGCAGTCCAGCACGGTCAGGCCGGCGAACCACCGCCGGGCGACGGGCCAGGGCAGCGCGTTGCCCGCGGCCGCCGCCGCGTAGATGAACAGCACGCTCGCGGCGGCGTTGAACGGCGTGGCCAGCGCGCCCAGCACGGCCATCGGCACCACGGAGGCCCAGACACTCCACGCCGACCGCCCGCGCAGCAGGGCCAAGGCGTACAGCAGCACCGTGGCCGCGCACACCGTGATCGCCAGCGGCCACTCCCACCGGTCGGGCGCCGGCGAGAAGTACGGCTGCGCCGGCATGAACAGCAGGTAGCCGAGGTAGACCCACTCCCAGGTCCGCAGCCGTTCGGCCACGGACCGGGGGGCGGCGCCGTCGAAGTCGCTCACCGCCGCCTCAGATCCGCGCGTGCCGGTAGGAGAGCGCCGCCGCACCCGCCGCCACCGCCGTGGTGACCAGCAGGGCGAGCACGTGGATCAGCGCGGTGCCGTCACCGAGTTGGGCGAGCCCGAGCTGGGCGAGGTGGTAGGTGGGCAGGAACTCGGCGATCTGCCGCACGACCGAGGGCAGCAGCCGGATCGGGATCCACAGCCCGGACAGCACCGCCAGCGGGAACAGCACCGCGTTGAGCAGCGCGACCGCCGCCCCCGGGCGGAACCGGAAGCCGACCGCCACGCTGAACAGCGTGAACGGGACGGTGCCCAGCAGCAGTACCACCGCCACCCGCAGCAGCGCCCAGGGCGAGGCGTGCAGCGTGCCGAAGGCTGCGGCCGCCACCCCCATCAGCGCCAGCACGCCCACCCCGTAGAGCAGCGCGGCGGTGGCCTTGGCGGCCAGGCTGATCCAGACCGGGACCGCGGAGACCCGTTTCATCCGCAGCCAGCCGAGGTCCCGGTCCTGGGCGACCCCGACCCCGGGTTGCAGGGAGGCGACGGTGATCACGCCGTAGGTGCCGAAGGTGGCCACCATCGCCGTACCGGCCGAGAGGCCCTGCACGGCGCCCTGCCCGTACAGCAGGTTGAACAGGACGAAGAAGCCGACCGGCATCAGGATGCCGAAGAACAACGAGGTGGGCTCCCGCACGATCGACCGGAGTTCGTCCCTCAACTCGGACCGGAAGACCCGCCCCAGTACCACGTTCACGCCGCCGCCCTGCCTTCCCGAGTACGTTCCGAGGCGTCATCACGGCCGTCGGTGAGTGCGACCACGGCCTCCGCCAGGCCGGCGTCCTGCACGCGCAGCTCCGACAGCTCCGGGTCGAGATCCAGCAGCACGCGCAACAGGTCCTCCGGCGAGCGGGTCTGGATCGTCACCAGCTCGTGCTCCCGGCCGACCCGGAGCACGCCCGGCAGCCGCTCCAGCTGCTCCTGGTCGAGGCCGGTCCGGACGGTCACCGTACGGTCCGGCAGCCGGGCCACCAGCTCCTGCGGCGGCGCGTCCGCCAGGATCCGGCCGCGGTCGAGCACCACCACCCGGTCCGCCAGGGCCGCGGACTCCTCGATCAGGTGGGTGGTCACCAGCACTGCGGCGCCCTGCGCCCGGCGCTCCGCCAGGACCTCCCAGAAGTGCCGCCGGGCCCGGGTGTCCAGACCGACCGTCGGTTCGTCCAGCACCAGCAGCGCCGGCTCGGTGACCAGCGCCATCGCCAGCTGGACCCGCTGCCGCTGGCCGCCGGAGAGTTTGGAGACCCGCCGGCGCGCCAGCTCGGTCAGCCCGAGCTCCGCCAGGACCGGACCGGCGGCCGTCGCCCGCAGCCCGCCGCGGACGGCGGCACCGCGCACCAGCTCGTCCACGGTCAGCGTGTTCGGGAACCCCAGGGTCTGCTGCGCCACACCCAGACGGCGGCGGGTCGCCGCGCGGCGCGGGTCACCGCCCATGATCCGCACCGTCCCCTGCTGCGGCGCGAGCAGGCCGACCGTGAGTGCCACCAGGGTCGACTTCCCGGCGCCGTTGGGGCCGAGCAGTGCGACGCACTCGCCCGGACCGACCCGCAGGTCCACGCCGTCCAGCGCGAGCGTCTCTCCGTACCGGTACCGCAGCCCTTCGGCCGTCAGCACCGCCTGTGTCGTTGCCATGGTCACCAGACTCCCGTCCGGTGACCGCGCGCGGCAGTGCCGCCGTGTCACCGGCCCGAGATGACGAAAGTCATCCCTGCGCGCCGGAGCTTTCCCGGGCGGGAGGGATCGGGGGTGCTCGCACTATAGCGGGGGCACGTGAACCGGCGAGCGGGCCGATCACGGATTCCGGCTCCCGGGGAGGCGTACGGGGCAGTGGGGCCGGACCGGCCGGGCGCACCAGGCCGCCCGTCCGGTCCGGGGGCGGGCCCGCTCCGCCGTGATGGCCGCCGACCGGGCCCGAAGGCTCAGGCGCACCAGAACAGGACCGGCTTGCAGGACGGTGTCGGCGTGGAGGTCGGCGTCGGCGTGGGCGCGGTCGGGCCGGGCGCGGGCCGGGTGGGCGGCGCCGCGGTGGGCTGCGCGGGCTGGGGTGCGGACGGCTCGACCGGGGCCGCCGGGCGGGACGGGGCGGCGGTCGTCCGCGACGCGCCGGGCCGGGTGGCGGTGACCGACGGCTGCGCCGGGGAGCTTGCCCTGCTCGGCTCCGCCGACGCCGTCGGGGGAGCGCTGACGGTCCCTCGGGTGGACGGCGCGACCACCGACGCGGACGCCGTCGTACCGCCCGGGGGGAGCGGAGCCGCAGAGCCGTCGCCCTCGCCGAAGGCGACCACCGCGGTGGCCAGTCCGCCCGCCGCCGCGCCGAGCGCGACCAGGCCGACCAGGGCGCCGCGCCGCCGGCTCGTCCGCCGCCGGGCCCTCCGGGGTGCGGGGGCCGCGGTGGGCGCGGCCGGGACCGGGCGTTCGGGCTCCTGCTGGGGGAGCGCCTCCTGCGGTCGCCCGCAGCCTGGGCAGGAGAGCGCGCCGTTGAGGTGTCGTTGGCAGAGCGTGCAGTAACTCATTCGATCTTCCGTAGGTGCCCGCGTGCCGTGCCGGGTGTCTGCGGAGCCTACGCAGGTCGGCCCCGCTCGCGACACCGGTTCGGCGCGGGGCTTCTGCGGAGATCGCGTGGGGTTCGCGTGAGCACGAACCGGTCGCCCCGCGGCGGCGCGGCCACGGGTCGCGGCCTCCGGCTGCGCACTCCCACGTGCAGCCCGAGGCCTCCCCGGCCTTCCGTCGGGAGCGCCCCAACGCCGCTCCGTCCGAAGGGAGTTCGAAGGCGGACGACCCTAGTGTCGGAGGTTCGGCGGGGGCGGGGGAAGGGTGTCGGCCCCCGGCGCCGGTTCCGGCCAGACCAGCAGGACGGGACAGGGGGCGTGGTCGACGACGAAGCGGGTGGCCGGCCCGAGGCTGTGGGGCCCCAGCCGGGTGCGGTCGCCGTCCCGGGCCAGGACCAGCAGCTCGGCCCCCTCCGCCGCGGCGACGACCTCGCGCTCGGTGCGGCCGCTGCGCTCCACCCGGGTGCAGGGCCGTCCGAGCCGGTCGGCGGCGGCGTCCAGGAGGTGCCGCCCCGAGGCGGCGGCGAGGCGTTCCACCTGGTCGCCGGGGTCGCGCTCGCGGTGGCCGCGCCCCAGCAGGCCGGCGAAGGCGCCGTGGGCGACGCCGGGGACGTCCTGGCCGCTGACGTGCAGCAGGACGAGCTCGGCGTCCTGCGGCGCGTGGACGCGGGCGGCGTCGACGCAGGCGGGCCAGGTGCCTTCGGCGATCCAGACGACGACGGTCACGGTGTCGGCCTCCTCGTGCTCAGACTCCGATGATCTGCAGGGACCCCCACAGTGCCACCACGGACAGCGTCAGGGCGGCGGGGACGACGAGCAGCCCGAGCCGGGTGAACTCGCCCAGGCCGATCTCGGTGTCGTGCTCGCGGACGATCCGCCGCCACAGCAGGGTGGCCAGCGAGCCCGCGTAGGTGAGGTTGGGGCCGATGTTCACCCCCAGCAGCACGGCCAGCACGGCGCCGGAGCCGGAGGGGACGGCCAGCGGGAGCAGCACCAGGGTGGCGGGCAGGTTGTTGATGACGTTCGCCAGGACGGCCGCCAGCGCCGCGACCCCCAGCAGGGCGGGCAGCGAGGTGCCGGCCGGGACGAGGTGCCCGAGCGCGGAGGCCAGCCCGTTGTCGACCACCGCCCGGACCACGATGCCGAGCGCGAGGACGAAGGCCAGGAACGGCACGGCGGCCGAGCGGACGATCGCCGCCGGGGAGGTACGGCGCCGGGCGAGCGCCCGGACAGCCAGCACCAGGGCACCGGCCGCGGCCGCCCAGGCCGGGTCGATGCCGACGACCGAGGTCAGCACGAAGCCGGCCAGTGTGCCCGCCACGGTGAGCAGGGCGAACAGCGGCATCTGCGGTGCCGCCACCTCGGTGTCGGGCGCGGTGCCCGGCTCCAGGTCGGTGGCGAAGAAGCGGCGCAGCACCACGTACTCGACGGCGATCGCCGCCAGCCAGGGCAGCGCCATTAGGGCGGCGAAGCGGGTGAAGCTGAGTCCGCTGGCGGTGAGGGCCAGCAGGTTGGTGAGGTTGGAGACCGGCAGCAGCAGCGAGGCGGTGTTGGACAGGTGGGTGCAGGCGTACAGGTGCGGCTTGGGGCGGGCGCCCAGCCGGGCGGCGGTGGCGAACACCACCGGCGTCAGCAGCACCACGGTGGCGTCCAGGCTGAGCACCGCCGTGACCACCGACGCGACGACGAACACCTGCGCCAGCAGCCGGCGCGGACTCCCGGCCGCGGTGCGGGCCATCCACGCCCCGCAGGCGCGGAACAGCCCCTCGTCGTCGCACAGCTTCGCCAGCACCAGCACGGCCGCGAGGAACCCGATCACCGGCCCGAGCCGCTCCGCCTCGGCCACCGCGTGCGCCCACGGGATCGCCCCGGTGGCGACCACCAGCCCCGCCGCCGGCACCGCGACCACCGCCTCCGGCCACCCCCACGGCCGGGCCACCGCACCGACCAGCACCAGGACCAGCAGGCCGACGGACAGCGCTTCGGCGAACGACGTACTCAGGGTCCTGCTCCTCGCGGGCGGCGGTGACGACGGCACCCATCGAACCAGAGCTCCCCGGACCGCGGCACCTCAGGAGGGGTTCGGCGGTGTGACCGCCACCATCCTGGACGACCCGGAGGCCCGTCAGTCCCGCTCCCGGCCGAAGGAGGAGGGCGCGGTCGGCAACGGATCCGGCCAGACGCCCCGCTCGGACAGGTGGAGGACGAGGGCGGCGATGTTCCAGGCGTCGTCCTCGCCGCGGTGGTGACGGCCTTCGAGTCGCCGCCCGGCGAGCTCCAGGGCCTGCGCCATGCCGGGGCGTTTGCGCAGGCCGTACGCCTCGGTGAAGACGATCTTGGCGTTGGTGTGGCTTCGGCCGAAGGGATAAGGCGTCCGGGTGGACTGGCACTGCCGGGTGAACTGGTTGCGGTCGTAGTCGCCCCAACTGGCCCACGGGCGGGACCCGGCGTGGTGTTCGGTCGCCAGCAGCCGGCACGCCTCGGCGAAGCTGACCCCGCCGTCCACCTCCTGTTGGGTGAGGCCGGTCAGCTCCGTGCAGAACTCGCTGACCGTGGACCGGGCGGGGCGTACCAGGATCCGGTGCCGGGCGAGGCGTTCCGCGGTGGTCAGGTCGACGACGGTCAGCCCGATCTCGATGATCTCGCTGACCGCGCCCTGCGGTTCGCCGCGGGCCCAGCAGGTGGCCTCGATGTCCACGACGTTCAGGAGCCGCTCGGCCCCGGTGCTGTCCATGGCGGAAGCGTAGGGACGAGGGGTGGGCGGGGCACCTGGATTTCTCCTGCTGTCCTGGTCGTGGGGCCCCGGCGGAGATCAGGCCCGGGCGAGAGCCTCGTCCGGGCGGCTCGCCTCGGCGGCCGGGGCCTGGGCGGCCCAGCGGCGGGCGAGGACGGCGCAGACCATCAGCTGCAGCTGGTGGAAGAGCATCAGCGGCAGCACCATCAGTCCGGCGGCGGCGCCGGGGAAGAGGACGGCGGCCATCGGGACGCCGCTGGCCAGGCTCTTCTTGGAGCCGCAGAAGACGATCGCGATCAGGTCGCCCCGGTCGAAGCCGAGGCGGCGGCCGCCCAGCAGGGTGACGATCAGGACCAGGGCCAGCAGCGCGGACTCGACCGCCAGCAGGGCGGCCAGCCGGGGCAGGGAGAGCGTGGCCCACATCCCGCCGACGACGGCGGCGCCGAAGGCGCTGTAGACGACCAGCAGGATCGAGCCGCGGTCCACCAGGGAGAGGACGGAGCGGTGGCGGACCGTCCAGGGGGCGATCCAGCGGCGCAGCACCTGGCCGGCGGCGAAGGGCAGGAGGAGTTGTTCGGCGATCTCCAGTACGGTGCCCGGCGAGATGCCGCCCCTGGTGTGCAGGAGGGCGGCGGCGAGCAGCGGGGTCAGGAGGATGCCGAAGAGGCTGGAGAAGGTCGCGCTGCAGACCGCGGCGGCGGTGTTGCCGCGGGCGATGGAGGTGAAGGCGATCGAGGACTGCACGGTGGAGGGCAGCAGGGTCAGGAACAGCAGGCCCTGGTAGAGCTCGGGTGGCAGGACGCTCGGTACCAGCAGGTGGGCGGCTGTTCCGAGCAGGGGGAAGAGGACGAAGGTGACGGCGAGCACGGTGGTGTGCAGTCGCCACTGCTTGAGTCCGTTCCAGGCCTCGCGGGCGGAGAGCCGGGTGCCGTAGAGGAAGAACAGCACGGCGACCCCGGCGGTGGCCGCGTCCGAGACGACCGGTGCGGCGGCGCCGCGGGCGGGGAGCAGGGCGGCGACCAGCACGGTGCCGAGCAGGGAGGCGATGAACGGGTCGATCCGCAGGCGGGAGCGGAGGAGGCGGAGCGGGGTGTTCGGGCGGATCGGGGTCTTCGGGCGGGGCATGGTTCTCCGCGCTGGTGGTTCGGCTGGGACGGCCTCAGCCTGCCGTCCGTTCGGGTGAGTGGGAATCCCGCTGGCCGCACTCACTGTCATCATGATTCGTGATATCAGCGGATAGGCTGGCCGGATGTTCGATCCGGTGCAGTTGAGGTCCTTCCTCGCGGTGGCCCAGACCGGCGGCTTCACCCGCGCCGCCCAACGGCTGGGGCTACGGCAGTCGACGGTCAGCCAGCACGTGCGGCGGCTGGAGGAGGCCGCCGGCCGGCGGTTCTTCCTCCGCGACACCCACTCCGTGCAGCTCACCGGCGAGGGCGAGGAGATGCTCGGCTTCGCCCGGACGATCCTGGAGGCGCACGAGCAGGCACTCGACCACTTCGCGCGGACGCAGGTGCGCGGGCGGGTGCGCTTCGGCGCCTCGGAGGACTTCGTCCACACCGAACTGCCGCAGATCCTGCGGGGCTTCCGGCGGCGCAACCCCCAGGTCGACCTCGAACTCACCGTCGGACTCAGCGCCGTGCTCTACGAGCAGCTGGCCGACGGGCGGCTCGACCTGGTCCTCGGCAAGCGCCCGCCGGGCGGCGACGCCCAGGGCCAACTGGTCTGGCAGGACCGGCTGGTGTGGGCCGCGGCGGAGGACTTCCGGCTGGACCACCCGGCGCAGCCGCTGCCGCTCATCGTCTACCCGCCGCCCAGCATCACCCGGGCCCGCGCCCTGGAGGCCTGCGAACGCGACGGCCGCCCCTGGCGGATCGCCTGTACCAGCACCAGCCTCTCCGGGGTCCGGGCCGCCGCCCTGGCCGGCCTCGGCGTGGTGCCGCACGCCCGCAGCCTGATCCCGTCGGGCCTGCGGCCGCTGCCCGACCAACCGGGCCTGCCGGACCTGGGCACCACCGACTTCGCCCTCACCACCGGGCGCACCACCGCCCGCGGCCCGGCCCGGGCGCTGGCCCGGGCCGTCCTCGCGGACGCCTTCCGGCTGCACCGCGCCCCCACGGCGGGGGAGGCACCGGCTGCTGGGGAAACCCGCTGGTGAGGGGCGTTCGGAGCAACGTAGACTCCCGTGCTCGTGACCGAGACCTCCGCCGCCGCTTCGATACCCGGCCCCGCTGACGTACCGTCCGGCCGGGCCGACGTGCCGCCCGCCGCGCCGCCGGCGGACGGGCTGCCGACCGCCGATGCCGAGCTCGTCGCCGCGGCCGTGTCCGCCGCCGGGCGCGGCATGGTCGGGCGGGAGACGGTGGCCGAGGTGGTGGCGCTGTGCGCCGTCGCCGGGGAGCACCTGCTGGTGGTCGGCCCGCCCGGGACGGCCAAGTCGGAGGCGGTCCGGCGGGTCGCGGCGCAGCTCGGCGGGCGGTACTTCGAGTACCTGCTCGGCCGCTTCACCGAGCCCAACGAACTGTTCGGACCGGTCGACCTGCGCCGCCTGCGGGAGGGCCGGGTCGAGTTCGAGACCACCGGGATGCTGCCCGAGGCCGAGATCGCCTTCCTGGACGAGGTGTTCCTCGGCTCCACCGCCGTCCTGAACACCCTGCTCGGCCTGCTCAACGAGCGGGTCTTCCGGCGCGGTGGCACCGTGCTCGCCAGTCCGCTGCGGATCTGCGTCGGCGCGGCCAACCACCTGCCCGAGGACCCGGCGCTGGCCGCCTTCGCCGACCGGTTCCTCGCCCGGGTCTTCGTCGAACCCGTCGCCGACGGCCGACTGGAGGAACTCCTGGAGGCCGGCCGCCGCCCGGCCGCGCCCGTCGTCACCGGCGAGCTGCTCGGCGCCCTCGACCGGCTGACCGCGGCCGCCCGCCACTGCGACCTCGACGCCGTCACCCCGCTGCTGGCCACCGCGCTGCGCCGACTGCGCTCGGCCGGCGTCCCGGTCAGCGACCGACGGGCCGTGCGCTCGCAGAACCTGGTCGCCGCGGCCGCCGTCCTGGACGGTCGCACCGCCGCCTCCGCCCGCGACCTCTGGGTGCTCCCGCTGATCGCCCCCACCGCCGACACCCAGGCGCTCGCCCGCGAGGCCCTCGCCGACCTGACCGACCGGGCCGCCAACCGCAGCCTGGCGCACACCGCGGAGGAACTCTCCCGCAGCACCGCGGCCCGCGCCGAGCGCCTGCTGCGGTCGGGCACCGAGCTGCTCGCCGAACACGGCGGGCTGTCGGACGGCCAGGACTCCCGGCTGCGGCTGGAGGCCGTGCTGCGCGAGATCGACGCCGGGTTCGACCCGGCGGACCTGCCGGCGCCGCTGACCGGGCTCCGGGCCGGACTGGTCGCGGCGGTCACGGCGGGTGCGGCGGGCGTGGCGGGCCCGGCGGGTGCGGTCGTCACGGCGGGCGTGGCCGTCACGGCAGGCGCGGCGGTCGCCCCCTCGTGACCGGTGCCCCGCTCCGCTGGGAGCGCCGTGAACCACCGCTCGAACCGGTCGCCGTCCTCGCCCTCGGCGCTGCCGTCCCCGCCCTCGCGACCACGACGCGCGCCCGGCTGGCGGCCGGGCACAGGCTTGCTGTGGCAGCCGACGGGACGGCGCTGCTGGTCCTCGGCGAGGCGCCGGACCTGCCCTGGGCCGACGGCGCCCGCTACCTGGGCGAGGACGACGGCGTGCTGGTCCCGACCACGGCCCGCCCGCAGCCCGGCGCGGCCCTGTGGCGGGTGGCGCTCGGGACGGCGGACGGGCAGCTGTGCGTCCTCGTCCCCGGCCACGCGCTGGTCGGCGACCGGCCGGTGCCCGTCCGGGACCCGGCGGACCTGGACCGCTTCGTGGAGCCCGGCACCGGAGAACCGGGCAGCGGGGAGTCGGGAGGGCAGGCCCCGCGCAGTGGCGCGGAACGGGTGAACGAGCAGTGAGGGCCTGGACGGTGGAGCCGTACGAAGTGGAGCGGAGCGCAAGCGTGGGCAGCGGGGCGACGGTCGGGGACCTGGACGGGCGGACGGTGCTGCCGGACGAACCGGCGCTCGGCCGGGTCGAGGAGCAGTGCGTGCGGCCGGCGCGGGTGCGTCGATCGTGACCGCCGCGCTCGCGCCCTGGGCCGGGACGCTGTCCGCGCTCACCCCCGAACTCGCCACCGCGCTGGGCCCCTTGCTGCGCCGCCTGGACGCCCTGATCGGCGCGCAGGAGCCCGTCGCCGGATCCGAGGGCGAGCCGGACGGCTACGGCGGCCTGGCCCGCGGCCGACGGCCGGAGCGGCTGCTGCCCGCCGAGTGGCTGCTCGCCGAGGAGTACCCGGAGGAGTTCCTGCGCCGTTGGAGCGAGGGTGAACTCCTGGAGCTGGAAACCGAGTTGCGCACCCCCGAGAGCCGCGGCCAGGTGGTCGTGCTGGTGGACGCCGGACCGGCCCAGGCGGGCGCGGCGCGGCTGGTCCAGCTGGCCGCGCTGCTCGTGCTGCACCGCCGGGCGGCGGCCCGGGGCAGCGAACTGCTGGTCGGCGTCCTGGGGGACCCGCCCGGGCGGCTGATCGGCGGCGACCTCGCCGAACTGCTGCCGCGCTGGCTCAAGGCCCGGCAGCACACCGACCCCGAACCCGAGGACGTCCGGTACGCGGAGCGGGCGCTGGACCCGGCCGCGCAGTGCTGGCTGCTCACCTCGCCCCGGCTGGCGGCCCGGCTGCCCGCCCGGCGGCGCACGGTGGCGAGCGAGGAGGCGGGCTGGAGCGCGAAGGGCGCCGCCGGAGTGACGGTCCGGGTGGACGGCGGGTCGGCCGTCGAGCTGCCGCTGCCCCCGGCGCGCGTCGCGGTCCGGGCCCTGCGTGGCCGCGGCTTCCGGGCCTCCGCCCAGCTCGACGCCCAACTGCCCGCCGTCGGCGGGGCGCTGCCCGCGTTCACCACCGGCGCGGCCACCCTGCTGGCCCGGGGCCGGCACAGCGATGTGCTGATCGCCCTGGCGCTGTCGAGCGCGGGGGCCCCCGACGGTGCCACTCGCCCGCGCCGCCACGAGCTGTTCGGCCCGGTGATCGCGGCCGCGCGCACCAGCGGGCGGCTGCTGGTGCTGTGCGTGCGCAACGACCGGCTGGAACTCCACGTCAGCGGACGGGCGTTGAGCGACTCCGACGGCTACCGGATCAAGTCGGCGGCCGTCGGCCTGCCGGAGATCGGCTCCCCGGAGTTCGCCGAGCTGATGGCCCGGCCGGTGCTGCCGCTGCTGCGCGAGGGCGACGCCCTGGTGCTGCCGGTGGCCGGCCGCTGGCGCCGGATCGAGCGTGGCGGGCGGGTGTCGGAGGTCGGACCGGTCGTCTCCACCGCGGGCGGTCACCCGTTCCGGTTCGCGCGGGAGCCCCGGCTGTCGCCCGTCCGGCTGCCCGCCGACGCGGCCGGGGCGCCGCACCTGGTGCACGGCGGCGGCTCCGTCGGCTGGTCGGCGGACGGGCGGACCTGGGAGGTCCGCCCGGCCCGGGGCGAGCAGCGCCGGATCCGCATCGGGGAGGGGGAGAGCGAGGTGATCGGACTGGTCGAGGACGGCTTCGAACCCGTCCTGATCACCTGCACCCGGGCCGCGGGGCTGGTCCGCGCTGTCCGGGCCGACGCGGTCCGCACGCTCACCGCGCTCTCCGGCGGTACGACCGCCCCCGCCGTCCACCCCCGGTTGCCGCTGATCGCCGCCGAACCCCGCCCGGGCCGGGTGGTGGTGGCGAACGCGACCGACGGGCGCACCCATGCCGTGATCAGGAGCACCGACTGATGAGCAGTTCCACGACCGGCGGCCGCGTGGCGAGCAGCGCTGCGACCGGCGGTCCCGTGACGGGCGGCCCGGTCGTCGATGCGGCCGGGTTCCTCCTCGACGTGCCGCTGATCGGCGTCGCCGAGGCGGCCGAACGCGTCCTCGCGCACTGGCAGTCCGGCGCCCGGCTGAGTGAACTGCCGGACGGGCGCTGGCTGTTGCAGCTGCCCGAGCCGGTGCGGACCCGTACCGACCGGGCGCCCGGCGCGCCGCTGCACGCCGTCGGCGGGGCGCTGGCGACGAGCCCGGGGCAGACCGGCCGGTCCGGTGAACTGGTGCTCACCAGAGGTGACCTGACGGAGCGTCAGGTGTTGGCCGAGCTGCCGGACGTGGACCCCTCGGACTGGTTGGACCTGGGCGGGCTCACCCTCCACCGACTGGGCCCGGTCGGCACCCCCGTCGAGGCCGAACCGGTCGGGACGGACCTGCCGCGCCCGGCCGCCGTGGACCTGCGCGCCGCGGCCGGCGTCCCCGGGCGCAGCCGGCGGGCGGGGCGGCTGCTGGCCGGGCCGCGTCCGGGCGCCGCGAAGGCGCGCCGGATCTCCGGGGTCGTGACCGGCCTGGTGTTCGCGCTGGGCCTGTCCTTCCTGGCCTCGGTCGTGGCGACGGGGGTGCCCAAGGGGCCCGTGATCGTCCTTCCGGTGACGATCGGCGCGATCGCCGGACTGACGTACCGCCGCCGCTCCCGGGCCCGTCCGGCCGGGCGCACCGGGCGGCCCGGCAGGCCCGGCACCCGTGCCGCGGCGACGCGCGGCGCCGTCGACGGACGGGCGTGGTGGGCGTCCGTCGTACCGTTCGCACTGTGCCTGCTGCTCGGCGTCCTCGCCCTGGTGGCCGGCAGCCTCGGCGGCGGGCTCCTGCTGACGCTCCTCGGGGCACTCGGCAGCGCCCTGCTGGTGCTGCCGAGGATCCCGGCCTTCGCCGAACGCGTCCGCACCGCCCAGGGGGCGGCGGAGAGCGCCGGAGGCGTCGGTGCGCCCGGAACGGCCCCGGCCGCCCCCGCCCGGCGGCGTCCGCCCCGGCGCCCGGGCAGCCAGTGGCTGGCCCGGCTCGCCCTGCGCAGCCCCGCCGGGGCGCTCTTCCGGGAGCGCCACGCCCGCTACCTGCACCAGCTCTCCCGGTCCTTCCGGCAGCGCCGGTGGGAGGACGCCCTGCGCGACGCGATCCAGCTCTCCGGCGGCGCCGACGCGGGCCCGGAGCGGGGTCTGCTGACCCTGCGCCTGCCCGAGCGCTTCACGGGCGCCCTGCGGCCCAGCCCCCGGGAGCGCGGCGGGGCGCCGATGGCGACGCCGCTCAGCGGGCCGACCGTCCACGAGTACCTGACCGGCCTCTACCGGGAAGCCGCCGAGGCCCTGGAACGGGACGGGCGGATCGACGAGGCCGCGTACCTGCTCGCCGACCTGATGGCCGCGCCCGCCGAGGCCGTCGCCCTGCTGGACCGGCACGGCCGCACCGCCCAGGCCGCCGAACTCGCCGAAGGGCGCGGCCTGGCCGCGGAACTGGTGGTCCGGCTGCACTGGCGTGCCGGGAACCGGGACCGGGCCGTGCGGATCGCCCACCGGCGCGGCGCCTTCGCCACCGCCGTCGAACGGCTCACCGCCACCGACCCGGCGGCCGCCCGGGACCTGCGCGCCGCCTGGGTGGACCACCGCCGCCGGGCCGGGGACCGGCTGGGCGCGGTCGAGGCGGCCTGGCCGGACGAGACCTTGCGCCCGGGCGTGCTGCCGGACCTCCGGGAGGCCGCCGAACTCGGCGGCGCGGCCCGGGGAAGGGCGCTGGTCCACCTGCTCGCGCTCGGCGAGGACGTCGCGGCGCCGGTCCGCGCCGCGCTCACCGCGGCCGGGCCGAGCATCGCCGGGCCGAGCGGCGCCGGGCCGCAGGTCACGACGCCGGGAACCGCCGCGCCGCGCACCGAGCGCGCGGCCGCCGTCGCCGCCCTCGCCGAGCTGCGCTGCGCCGACCCGGCCCTCGACCGCGAGCTCGCCACCCTCGCCGTACGCTCCCTGGTGCGCACCGGCGGACTGTCCGGCCAAGCCGCCGTACGCTCCGAAAGCACCGTCCACAACCGGCTGTTGAAGCGCGCCGACCCGTTGGCCGCCGCCGACCTGCCGAAGCCCCGGCGGACCGGACCCGGCCGCGGCGGGGCGCTCGCCGTCACCGCCGCCGACCGCCCCGGCACCCTGCCCGTCCTGGACGCGGCCCGGCTGGACTCCGGCCTGGTGCTGGTGGCCTGCGGCCAGGCCGGCGTACGGCTGCTCGGCCCGGACGGCCGGACCCGCGCCCGCTGGGACGTGCCCGCCGAGCAGCTGGTGGTCGCCGACCACGGCGGCACCGCGCTGCTGGTCGCCCGCTACGGGGCGGTCCGCGAACTGTTCCGGCTCGACCTCGCCACCCGCCGGGTCGAGCGGTGGACGGCCCTGCGGGTGCGCGCGATCGTCCCCTCCTACGACGGCCGCCACCTGCTCACCGTCGACCAGGACGGCATCGCCGTGCTCGACACCGACGCCACCCGCCCGACCGTCGTCCACCGCGAACTCGGCAACGACCAGCAGGCGGTGGGCCGGATCGCCCGCACCCCCGCGAGCTGCGCCGTGGTCGTCCACACCCGGGCCGGCGGCCACACCGCCGAACTCACCGAACTGTGGCGCTGGGACCAGCCCGGCTGGGAGCTGCGCGCCCGCACGGCGGTCGACCTGGACGACGCCGACGACCGGGTGGCGCTCGCCGACGGACGGCTGCTGACCGCCCGGCCGGGCGAAGCCCCCGGGGCGACGGTGCTCAGCTGGACCGGCCGGGGCAGCGCCGAGCGGACCGTCACCGGCCCCCCGGTGGTGCTCGGCGCCGACGGCGCCCACTGGGCGTTCACCGAGCGCGCCGAGGACGGCCTGCGGGCCACCGTCGGGAGCACCTCCGGGACCGCCTTCACCGCTCTGCTGCCCGGGGCGACGACCGACCCCGCGCTCCGGCTGCGCGCCCACGCCGGGGCGGTGACCTGCTGGCACCGCGGCGGGCGGGTGTTCGCGGTGCGCGCGGACGGCACGGAGCTGCTGGCCAACCTGCGGGTCACGGCCGGCTGACGGTGATTGTTCGGATGGAGTTCGAGGAGGTGGGCCGGTGTCCTGGCCGGTGGTGATCGTTCTCGTCCCGGCGGAGCGGCGTCCGGAACTGGAGTCGCGCTTCCGCGCGCTCGGCCCGTTCTGGCACTGGCCGACGCCGCAGGACGACCAGGTGCAATGGGGAGGCAGCGCGTACTCCCTCGACCTGTCGGGGGAGGTGCTGCGCGACTACGAGCCGGAGCACCTGGACGAGGTCACGGCCCGGATCGGGGAGCCGTACGCCGTCCGCGTGGCGAGCGAGTCGATGGACGCGGCCCGGGCCCTGCTGCGGCACATCCTGCCGGGCCTCGCCGCGATCGTCGACACCGACCACTGGGAGCTCATCCCCTCCGACGACTTCCTCGGCCTGCTCGCCCGTCACCCCGGGTGGGACTGGCGCCGCGTCCCGAGCACGGAACTGCCCGGCGGGCCGGGGCCGTCGGGCGGGTCCGGGGCCGGGGACAGGTAGGCGTCCAGCCGGGCCGCGGCGGTGAGCATCGCCCGGCCCCGGGTGGTGAGGCGCTGCTGCCAGTCGTCCAGCGCCGCGGCCAGGGAGTCGGTGCCGCCCGCCGTGCGGACCTGCCGCACGACGGTGGTGATGTGGGCCAGCGGGTGGCCGCCGCGGCGCAGCAGGTGGGTCAGTTCGGCGTCGCGGACGTCCTCGGGGCGGTAGGAGCGGTGTCCGCCGGGGCGGTCGCGGGCCGGGGTGAGGATGCCGGCCGTCTCCCAGGTGCGCAGGGTGGCGGGGGTGAGGCCGAGCCGGTGGGCGAGTTCGCCGATGCTGAGCGGGCCGGGGAGGGAGCGGCCGGTCCCGGCCCGCTCGGGGGTCCGCCCCGAGGTGAGGTCCTCGACCGCCCGGCGGACGGTGGCGAGGGTCTCGCGGTCTCGGAGCAGCTGGGCGTGGCCCCGGTCGAGCGCCGTCAGGGCCTCGTCCGGACGGTCGGCGTTGACGGCGGACATCACCAGGGCCGCCGTCGCGTGCCCGAAGGCCGTGACGAGGGCGAGGAAGGCCCGCAGCGCGGCGGCGTGGCGCTCGGTGTAGATCCGGTAGCCGGTGGGGGTGCGCTCGGCGGGCGGCAGGAAGCCGTCGCGCTCGTAGTTGCGCACGGCCTGGGTCGAGAGGCCGTGCGCGCGGGCGAGGTCGGCAGGGCGCACGGCGGTGACCTCCGGATTTGAGACTTCTCATCGAGAATGCCGGGCCGAGACGCGGAAAGTCTCAACCGAGCTTTCAAGGATACGCTTGAGGTTCATGAGCCAGGACATCGGAGACTTCCGCACCCCTTCCTGCGAACTGCTGGCGCTCGGCGAGCCGACGCACCAGGAACCGGCCTTCGGGCTGGTCCGCAACCGGCTGTTCGCCCGACTCGTGGCCCAGGGCTTCCGCTCGATCGCCCTGGAGACCGACCAGGTGGCCGCACTGGTGGTGGACGACCACGTCCGGCACGGCGTGGGCACCCTCGACGCGGTGCTCGCCGAAGGCTTCACCCACGGCTTCGGTGCCCACCGGGCGAACCGCGAACTCGTCGCCTGGATGGGCGAGTTCAACCGCGACCGGGAGGCCGGGGAGCAAGTGGCGTGCCACGGCTTCGACCTCCCCACCGAGAACACCACGGCGCCCAGCCCGCGCCGCTACCTCGAACACGCCCGTGACTTCCTCCGGCTCGACCTGGACGTCGCCGCGCTGACGGGGGAGGACGAGCGCTGGGAACGCGAGGAGGCGATCCTCGACGCCGCCGCGTCACCCGGAGCCACCCCCGAGGCCGAACGGCTGCGCCGTACCGCCGACGACCTGCTCAACCAACTCTACGTACGCGCACCGGACTTGATCGCCGCGACCTCGCACGCCGAGTGGCTCCGGGCCGGTGTCCGGCTGCGGGCCGGGATCGGACTGCTGCGCTACCACGCCCAGGCGGCCGTCCAGGGCCTGGGGGCGAGCGCCCGGATCTCCGGCCTGATCCGGATGCGCGACGCCCTGATGGCGCAGAACCTGCTCGACATCCGCGCCGTCGAGGCCCGGCGCGGGCCGACCCTGGTGTTCGCCCACAACCGGCACCTCCAGCGCAACCCCAGCGCCTGGTCCCAGGGGGAACTGGACTGCGGCTGGAACGGCGCCGGCCACATCGTCGGCTCGCTGCTGGGGGAGCGCTACGTCTTCGTCGCGGGCAGCCTGGGGCGCAGCGCCGCGCTCGGGCTCGGCGAGCCGACTCCGGGGACGTACGAGGCACGGCTGCAGACCGGCGGTGGGGCCTGGCGGCTGACCGCCCCGCCGGTCCCGGGCACGGCCCGCACCCGCACCGACACCACCCCGCGCCAGGGCTACTTCCCGCTCGACCCGGAGACCCTCGACGGCGCCGCGGCGCTGCTGCACATCGCCGACGGCGCGGCGGCCGCCGGGTAGCGGCTCCTCACGGCCCCGGGTAGGCCGCCCGCAGATGGGCGAGCAGGGCGGCGGTCGGCGGCGCCGGGGGCCGCTCGCTCGGCCAGGCCAGCGCGACCCGCACCCGGGGGACGGGATCGGCCAGCCGCCGGACGGCCACGCCGGCGGCCGGCTCCCGGTCCGGCAGCACCGCCACGCCCAGTCCGTGCGCGGTGAGTTCGGCCAGCTGTGGCGGCGCGGCGGCCTCGACCGCCACGGTCGGGGCCGCGCCCGCCTCTGCGAGGGCGCGCTCCAGCGCCGTCCGCAGGCCGGTGCCGGGCGGTGTGCTCACCAGGGCGTGCCCGGCGAGCGCGGCGACGGGCAGCGGGCCGTCGCCGCGGGCGAGCGGGTGGTCCGCCGGGCAGAGCGCGACCAGCGGGACCTCCAGCACGGGGTGCAGGGCGAGTCCGGCCAGTGCCGTCCAGCCGTCGTCGTCCGCCCGCCCGCTCGCGACGGCGGGCAGGCCGATCACGGCGAGGTCGAGCCGCCCCTCGCGCAGGGCGCCGAGCATCCCGGCGGTGGTGTCCTCGGCGAGCGCGAAGTCGATGCCGGGGTGCTCCTGACGGAAGGCGGCCAGCGTGGTGGCGAGCCCCGGGAGGGCGCCCAGGGCGGGTGGCGGGGCGAGCGCCGCGCCCGCGACCATGCCGAGCCGTACCCGCCCGCACCGCAGGCCGTCGAACTCCTGCGCCGTCCGCCGGGCGGCCGCCGCGGCGGCGAGCGCGGCCCGGGCGTGCGGCAGCACCGCCTCGCCGACCCTGGTCAGCCGCACCGTGCGGCCCGAGCGGTCCAGCAGCCGGTGGCCCAACTCCCGTTCCAGCTGCCGGATCTGGGCGCTCACTCCGGGCTGGCTCAGGTGCAGCAGCTCGGCGGCGCGGGTGAAGCTGCCGTGCCGGGCGACGGTGACGAAGTACTGGAGCTGCCGGAGTTCCATAACCGATGATCATAGGTGGCAGAACGATCCGGTCTTGGACGGGCGGACGACTCCCGTCGCAGGCTGGGGACATGAACAGCGCGCAGCAGGACCACGGCGTCGAATGGATCCGCGAGCAGGTCGCGGGGGAGCGGCGCGACCTCGCCGAGGTGTTGGCCGGCCTCACCCCGCGGCAGTGGAACGCGCCCTCGCTGTGCGAGGGTTGGCGGGTCCGCGAGGTGGCCGCCCACATGGGCACCGGCTTCCGCTACTCCACCGCCCGGACCCTCGGGGAACTCCTCCGCTCCGGTGGGAACGTCCACCGGATGGCCGACCGGATCGCCCGCCGCGACGCCGCCGCCCTCACCACGGACCGGCTGGCCGCCGCCCTGTCCGAGCACGCCGGGCACCCCTGGCGGCCCCCGGTCGGCGGCCGGATCGCCGCCCTCGCCCACGACGCGGTGCACGGCCTGGACATCACCGTCGCCCTCGGCCTGCCGCCGCGCCTGCCCCTGCACCGCGGCACCGCCCTGCTGGGCGGGGTCTCGCCCCGCAGCCTGCGCTTCTTCGGCGCCCGGCTGGAGGGGGTACGGCTGCGCGCGACGGACGCGGACTGGTCGTACGGCCCCGGTCCGCTGCCGGTGGAGGGGCGGGCGGAGCACCTGCTCCTGGTGGCGTACGGGCGTCGGCTCCCGGCGGGCCTGTTGACCGGAGCGGGCGCGGAGCGCTTCACGGATCGGGCCGACCGGTGACACCGGCCGGCCCGGCCCCGCGCCGGGTGGCGCCCGGGTGTGGCGCCTGGGTGTGGCGCCTGGGTGTGGTGCCCGGGATCAGAGTGAGTCGCAGTACCGCGCGAACGCGGCCCGGGTCCCGGTGCCGGCGTCGCCGTCGATGGCGCCGGTGTAGCCCCAGTTGCTCTTCAACCAGCGCTGCAGCGCCTCCACCGTGTGGGTCCCGACGATGCCGTCGATGGCGTCGGTGTAGCCCCAGTCGGCGCGCAGGAACCGCTGCATGGCCTGCCAGCTGCCGGTGCCGAGCTGGCCGTCGATCGCGCCGGTGTAGCCCCAGTACTGCTTGAGCGGGGCCTGGAGCTTGGCGGCCTGCGAGGTGCTCAGCCCGAGGTTGACGACCGCCGCCAGCCCGGCGGGCCCGGATTCCGCCGCCTGCTGGACGCCGGCCGGCGTCGCCGCGACGGCGGCACCGGCACCGGCCAGGCCGCCGACGGCGATGCAGGCCACGGCCGTGGCACCGACGACCGCCTTCACCAGAACGTTCGAGCGCATGTGCAGCCCCCTTCGGGACACCCGCGGGACGGGTGACTTGTCTGGACACCGTCACTCTGGCACGGGTGCCGCCGCCCACGAACCGAACCGGGCCGGATGGCCGGTACTGCGCCCACACTGGCCGACCGGCGGAGCTTCGAACCCGAACCTCCGCCTCCACCGGCGGGCCGGGCCGGGGCGGGCCCTCAGACGGACTGTCCGACCGGCCGGATCACGACGGTGTTCACGTCGACGCCGGCCGGCTGGCGCACCGCCCACACGATGGAGTCGGCGATCTGGTCCGCGGTCAGGTTGAGGCCCTGGGGGGCGCCGCCCGCGCCCTCCCAGAAGTTGGTCTCCACCCGGCCGGGGGCGACCAGGGTGACGCCGATCCCGTCGGCGGTGACCATCCGGCGGGTGTTCTCGGCGAGGCCGGTCACCGCCCACTTGGTGGCGCCGTAGATGTTGCCGGGGGTGTGGACCAGGCCGGCGACGCTGCCGATCAGCACGATCCGGCCCTTGGACTCCTTCAATGCGGCCAGCGAGGACCGGATGAGCAGGGCCGGGCCGAGCACGTTGGTGAGGACCATGTCACGCCAGCCGGCCGGGTCGCCGTCGGCGAGCGAGTCGTGGGTGGCGTAACCGGCGTTGGCGACGACGGTGTCCAGCCGCCCGAAGGTCCGGACGGTGGCCTGGACGGCGGCCTCGACGGCCTCGTGGTCGGCGGCGTCGGCGGCGACGGTGAGCAGGGTGTCCGGCTTCGCGGCCGCCTCCTCCGCGAAGCGGGCGAGCCGGGAGCCGTCGCGGCCGGTGACGGCCACCCGGTGGCCCTCGGCGAGCAGTCGGCGGGCGGTGGCGGCGCCGATGCCGCTCGAACCGCCGGTGATGAGGGTGACGGGCGAGTCGGTCACGGGGTGGTGCTCCTTGTTCCTCGGTGTGGAGCGGTGACCACTGTCCCTCTCTCCTCACGGGCCGGAAGCTGATCGTGTCGCGTCAAACAACGTATTGATCGTTTGTCGTGCCAGGCAAGATCCCGCCGGGGTTCTGGCCGAAAACCTTCGGGTCTGACGCCTCGTCAGCTTCGATCCGCCGGTGGCGGGGCCCGAGGATCTTGCTTTCGGTGCCCGGCCCCGGTCGGCGGGCCGTCGTCGGCCGGGGCCGGTGGGCTGTTCCCGTCAGCTCGCGCGCCCCGCCGCCCTCCGTGCCTACGATCGGAGGAGCCTCCCGCTCGCCGGACGAGCGCAAGGGTGCAGGCGAGACGGAAGCCAGGTAGCCGATGGCCCCGAGGTCCGTGCAGTGGCCGCCGTACGTGCGGCTGGCGCCGTGGTTGCTGATCGTCGGCGGGCTGGTGTGGGACGCGCTGGACCCGGCCGACTACTGGGGCGACCCGATGCTGGCGGCGGCGGCCGTGCTGGCCGGGGCGCTGCTGCCGCTGCGGGACGTCGTCGCGGTGGCGCTGGCGAACGTGGTCGGGATCCTGGTGCTGTCCGTGCGGGACGGCTCGATCGGGACCGGGGACGGCTACCTGGAGCTGGTCAACACCGCCTTCGCCGCGCTGCTGGGGATCGGGGTGAACCGGGTGGTGGCCCGGCACGGGCGCCGGCTGGAGCGGGTGCGGTCGGTGGCGGAGGCCGCGCAGCGGGCGGTGCTGCCGGAGCCGCCGGGGCGGGTGGCGGGGCTGGAGGTCGCGGCCTGCTACCGGGCGGCCCAGGACGAGGCGCTGATCGGCGGGGACGCGTACGCGCTGCAGGCCACTCCGTACGGGGTGCGGGTGGTGATCGCGGACGTGCGGGGCAAGGGGCTGCACGCGGTGGGGGCGGTGTCGGTGCTGCTGGGGGCGTTCCGGGAGCTCGCGCACCGGGAGCCGGACCTCGCCGGGCTCGCGGCGGCCCTGGAGCGCACGCTGGCCCGGGAGAGCGCCGGGCTGGGCGAGGAACTGCGCCTGGAGGGGTTCATCACCGCGCTGCTGGTGGAGTTCCCGCCGGGGGAGGCGGTCGCCCGGACCGTGGACTGCGGCCACCCCGGGCCGTACCTGCTCGGCGGCGGCGGGGCGGGGGTGAGCCGGTGGGACGCGGCCGACCCGGGGCTGCCGCTCGGGATGGGCGCGCTGGGGGCGGACGGCCCGGAGGCGGAGACCAGGCCCTTCCCGCCGGGGAGCACGCTGCTGCTGGTGACCGACGGGGTCACCGAGGCGCGGGACGCGGCGGGGGAGTTCTACGACCCGGTGCGCGGGCTGGCACCGCTCGGGCCCTTCGCGGGGGCGGAGCAGGCGGTGGCGGCGCTGGTGGCGGACGTGGCCCGGTGGACGGGCGGACCGCGGGACGACGACATGGCGGTGCTGGCGGTCACCCGGCGCCGGCCGACGGACCCGGCGGACGCGGCGGACGCGGCGGATCCGACCGGATGACGGCGGCCGGGCACGGCTCCGAACGGTTACGCCGATATCACGGTGAGGTTACGGAAGCTGCCTACTCCACGGATTCCGGCCAACTTGAGGGGTGTTGGCCGGTGGCCGGAAACCGGGTGTCCGGATATCGGACGACGAAATGGACGCGCTGGTCGGGGGCCGTCCGCGTCGGCCCGGAGAGCGGCGCAGGCCTTGGCGGGCAGGCCGGGCCGGGTGCGCGCCGTCGCGGCGCCGGGGCATAAGGGCTCGTAAGGGGGGCGTCGGGGCCGGTCGCCGTGGTGGCGGGATCCGGCCGAGCCGGGGATCGTCCGGAAAGGGACCTGTTGCTTGCCCCGTGTCGAATGCGTGACCGAGAGTCGCATCGATGAACGAGAAGCCTCACTCCCGTCAGGCCCGTCTGTTCGGCCACCGCGACTTCCGGCTCCTGCTGACCGGAGCGGCGGCGGCCCAGACGGGCAGTCAGGTCACCCTGGTCGCGCTGCCCTTGGTGGCCGTGGTGGTGCTCGACGCCACCCCCTTCGAGGTCGGCCTGCTCACCGCCGCCGAGACCGCGGCCTTCCTGCTGGTCGGCCTGCCGGCCGGCGCCTGGCTGGACCGGATGCGCAAGCTCCCGGTGCTGATCCGCGCCGACGTGGTGCGCTGCCTCGCGGTCGGCTCGATCCCGCCGGCGGCGGCCTTCGGGGTGCTCACCATGCCCCAGCTCTACCTGGTCGCGCTGGTCACCGGGGTGGCCACGGTCTTCTTCGACGTGGCCCACCAGTCCCTCCTGCCCGCCGTCCTGCCGCGCGAGCAACTGGTCGCCGGGAACGGCGCCCTGGAGACCGTCCGCTCCTCGGCGCAGATCGCCGGGCCGGGCCTGGGCGGCGGACTGGTCCAGCTGCTCGGCGCACCGCTCGCCATCGTCGCCGACGCCTGCGGCTACCTCGCCTCGGCGCTGCTGCTCGCCCGGATCCGGGTCGAGGAGGAGCTGCCGGAGCCGGAGCCCGGCCGTTCGCTGCGGGCCGAGGTGGCCGAGGGCGTGCGCTTCGTGCTCGGCCACCCGCTGCTGCGGGCGATCGCCACCGCCACCGCCGTGTCCAACCTGTTCGCCGCCGTGCTGATGGCCGTTCAGACCGTCTTCTGGGTACGGGTGCTCGACCTGTCGCCCGGGGCCATCGGCGCCCTGCTGTCGGCCTCCGCCGTCGGCGGGCTGGCGGGCGCGCTGTGCGCGGGGCAGCTGTCCCGCTGGGTCGGGCAGGCCCGGCTGATCTGGCTGGCCACCGTGGTGACCGCGCCGTTCGCGCTGCTGTGGCCGCTGTCCGGCGGCGGTCCCGGCGCCGTGCTGTTCGGTGTCGGCTCCGGCGTGGTGCTGTTCGGCGCGGTCGCGTACAACGTCGCCCAGGTGAGCTTCCGGCAGAGCGTCTGCCCGCCCGAACTGCTCGGGCGGATGAACGCCACCATGCGCTTCCTGGTCTGGGGCACCCTGCCGATCGGCGCCCTCGCCGGCGGGGCCGTCGCCGACTGGGCCGGACCGCGCGCCGCGCTGTGGCTGTGCGCGGTGGGCTTCCTGCTGGTGCCGGTGCCGCTGCTGCTGTCGCCGCTGCGGCGGATGCGCGACCTGCCCACCGGGCCGGCCGGATCCGGACCCGGGGTCGAGGCCGAGGCCGAGGATGGCGAGGACGACGTCCGACAGCCCGCCGTGAGCCCCACCGCCGCCCCCTGACCATCCGCCCCTGACCCCCTGACCCCCTGACCCCCTGAACCCCTGACCGACGAACCGAACCGTCCGAGCCGACCGAACCGTCCGAGCCGACACCGGAAACCGGAGACCGTTCCGTGCACGCCAGCATCACCGCCGCCTACCTCGCCCGGTACCGCGCCGCTGCCGCCGACTCCCCGGTGGAACTGCTCCCGCTGACCGGCGCCCAGCGGCGGTTCCTGATCACCCGCCGACTCGCCCCGCAGACCCGCTCCGACGTCGCCCCGCTGTTCTTCGCCTACCCCGCCGACGCCCTCGACCTGGACCGGCTGGGCCGCGCCGCCACCGCCGTCGCGGCCGCCCACCCGGCGCTGTGCGGCGCCTTCGTGACCGTGCGCGGCACCCCCGTGCTGCGCACCGGCGGCCCCTCCGTCGAGGTCGCCCGGATCGACGTGGACCCCGGCGCCGGCACCCACCGGGCGCTGCGCGCCGCGCTGTTGGACTGGCCGCTCGACGGGCCCGCGCTGCGCCTGCTGGTGGCCCGGGAGCCGGACGGCGGCGAGGACCTGCTCGCCCTCGCGCTGGACCACGCGGCCTGCGACGAGCAGTCGCTCGGGGTGCTGGTCGGCGAACTCGCCGAGGCCTACCGGCGGGACGAACCGCCCGCGCCCGGCCCCGGCCCGCAGGCCGTCGCCGACTTCCGGGAGGCCGTCGAACTCCAGCTGGCCGCCGAGGAGTCCGCCGCCGGTCCCGCCGCCCAGGCCCACTGGGGGCGCCGGCTCGGCGGTCTGAGCGGGGCGGGCGGCGGCGCCGCGCGGACCACCGGCATGCTGGTCGAGCGGCTGCCCGCCGTCCCGGCGAGCGCCCGCGGCGCGATCTTCCCCGCCCTGCTGGACGCCGTCGGCGCCGCCGCCCGGCGGCTGCACCGCGTGGACGGCCCGCTCGCGCTCGGCTACCCGTGGGGCGGCCGCCCGCCCGGCGCGCCCGCCGCGCTCGGCTGTTTCCTCAACACCCTGGTGCACGCCGTGCCCACCCGGCCCGCCACCGACCTGGAAGCGCTCTGCGACGACTGGTGGGACGACCTCGACCACGCCGGAACGCCCTTCGACGAGGTGGTTCGGGCCGCCCGGGTCGCCGGTTCGCCCTGGTCCGGCGGGCTGGACGCGATGCTCACCTTCGAGGACCTCCAGCGCCGCCCGCCGCTGGTACTCGGCGGCGTCCCCGGCCGCGAGGTCCACCTCGGCGGGCGCCCGCTCGCCGCGCCGACGGCCGTCTCCGCCTCCCACGGCGAGGAGCTGACGGTCCGCCTGGCCTGGGACGACGAGCGCTTCCCGGCCGCCGACGCGGAGGCCGCCTTCGCCGACCTGCTGGCCGTGCTGAGCCGCCACCTCTGACCGCCACCTCCGGCCACCCACGCCCGGCCACCCTCCTCCGGCCGCCACCCCTCACCGTCGCCTCCAGCCGTCACCCCTGGACGCCACGGCCCCTCAGACCCCATCCTCCCCAAGGACCACATCCACTCCAAGGACCCCGGGCCGCACCCTCACCCCGGTGCGGCCCGCCCCCACCGGCCGCGTCGGGACCACCCCACGCCCGCGCCCGGCCACCGCAGTGCCGACACGCCCACCACACAAGGGAATCATCCATGTTCGCACTCTCTCCGTCGCAGGAGATCGTCTGGCTGCACGAGCAGATGCAGCCGGGCAGCCGCGCCTACAACTTCACCGGCGTCCTCGACCTGTGGGGCACCCTCGACCGGGACGCCCTGCACGCCGGCCTCACCGCCGTGCTGGCCCAGCACCCCGGCCTGCGCCTGGAGTTGGTGGCCCGGGCGGAGGGCCTGCCCGGCCAGCGGGTCGCCGAGGACTGCCCGCCGGAGCTGCGGCACAGCGACTTCACCGCCGAGGCCGACCCGGAGGCCGTGTTCCGGACCCTGCTCGCCGCCGAGGCCGAGGAGCCGCTGGACACCGAGCGGGCGCCGCTGCTGCGCTGGCACCTGGTCAAGCTCGCCGACGACCACCACCGGCTGATCCACGTCGAGCACCACCTCGTCCACGACGGCCACTCCTTCGCGATCTTCCTGCGCGACCTGTTCACCGTCTACCGCGCCCACGTCCTCGGCGAGTCCTACGAGTTGGCCACCGCCCCCTCGTACGAGCAGCACGCCCGCACCGAGGCCGACCCGCAGGCCCGCGAGCGCGCCCTCGCCTTCTGGACCAAGGAGCTGGCCGACGCCCCGCGCGAGGTCACCCTGCCCGGGCTGGCCCACCCCGGCGTCGAGCGCCGCCACCGCGGCGGGCAGCTGCGCCAGTCGATCGGCGCCGACCTCGCCGAGCGGCTGCGCGAGCGCAGCCGGACCGACGGCCACACCCCGTTCAGCACCCTGCTCGCCCTGTTCGCCGAACTGCTGCGCCGGCACAGCGGCCACCGCGAGGTCACCGTCGGCACCGCCGTCGGCAACCGCCCCGAGGGCTTCGAGGGCACCGTCGGGATGTTCGTCAACACCGTGCCGCTGCGCCTGCGGCTCGACCCGGCCGCCTCCGGCACCGAGGCCGTCGACGAGGTCACCGACGTCCTGATGCGCGCCCTGCCCTACCAGGACCTGCCGGTGCAGGAGCTCACCCGCCGGCTCGGCCTGCACACCGGCGGCGCCGACAACCCGCTGTTCAACGTGATGTTCAGCGCCCACGACGCCGCGCTGCCCGACGTCCAGGCCCCCGGCCTCGACGTCTCGCTGTACGAGGGCTTCAACACCGGCACCACCCGCTTCGACCTCGACCTGGTGCTGCTGCCCGACGACCGCCGGGTGGTCGGCGAGAAGCACGGCGTCGCCGGGATGACCCTGATCTGGGACTACGACGCCGAGCTGTTCGGCGAGGCCAGGGCCGTCCTGCTGTCCGAGCGCCTGTTGGAGCTGCTGCGCCGCTACCTGGACGACCCGGAGACGGTGCTCGCCGCGCTGGCCCCCGAGCCCGCGGCCGAGCCCGCCGCCCCGGTCGTCCCGGTCGGCCTGGACCCGGCCGCCGCCCACGACCCCACCGCGCTCGCCCTGCTGGCCGGAGCCGAGCGCATCACCTACGGCGAACTGGACCGCCGGGTCGGCGAGTTGGCCGACCGGATGCGCGCCGCCGGAGTCACCCCCGGCCAGCCGGTGGCCGCCGTCCTGCCGCGCGGCACCGACAGCGTGGTCGCCCTGCTGGCCTGCCTGCGCCTGGGCGCCGTCCACGCGCCGCTGTCCACCGAGGACCCGGCCGCCCGGCTGGGCCTGCTGCTGGAGCGGCTCGCCCCCGCGCTCGTCCTCGCCACCCGGCAGAGCGCGCTCGCGCTGCCCGCCGAGGGCGTCACCCCGGCGCTGCTGGACGGCCCCGCCTTCCCGAAGGCCGAGCCCGCCGCCGTCCTGGAGGGCGGCGCGTACGTCATCCACACCTCCGGTTCCACCGGCGTGCCCAAGCCCGTCCTGGTCGGCCGCGAGGCCCTCGCCGGGTACGTCGCCGCGGTCGCCGCCCGCTACGAACTCACCGCCGCCGACCGGGTGCTGCTGTTCGCCCGGCCCTCCTTCGACGTGTCGCTGGAGGAGGTGCTGCCCGCCCTCGCGGTCGGCGCCGCCCTGGTCGTGCCGCAGCGCGAGGTGCCCACCGGGCCCGAGCTGGTCGCCGTGCTCGCCGCCCGCGGCGTCACCGTCGCCAACCTGCCCACCAGCTACCTGCTCGCGGTCCGCGAGGACCTGCGCGAGGCGCTGCGGGACGGCCGCTGGACGCCGCGCCTGCTCGTCCTCGGCGGCGAGCGGCTGCCCGCCCGCGCCCTGGCCGGGCTGACCGAGGCCACCACGGTGCTCAACGCCTACGGCGTCACCGAGGCCACCGTCACCTCCACCGTCCACCGGGTCACCGCCGAGGACGTCGCCGAGGACGGCGAGATCCCGCTCGGCGCCGAACTCGACGGCGTGCGCCTGCACGTCCTGGACGAGACGCTGCGCCCGCTCCCGTACGGCTGCGTCGGCGAACTGGCCGTCAGCGGCGGCCTGCTGGCCGAGGGCTACGTCGGCCTGCCGGAGCCCACCGCGGCCCGCTTCATCACCGTCCCCGGCCTCGACGGCGCCCGGGTCTACCGCACCGGCGACCGCGGCTACCGCGACACCGAGGGGCGCCTGCGCTTCCTCGGCCGCGCCGACAACCAGGTCAAGCTGCGCGGCCACCGGATCGAACTGGAGGAGATCGAGGCCGCCGCCTCCGCCGAACTCGGCGGCCGCTCCTGCGCGGTGCTGCTGCACCACGACCCGCAGACCGGCCCCCGGCTGGTCGGCTTCCTGGAAGGCGCCGACCGCCCCGACCAAGCCGCCCTGCACGACGCGCTGGCCCGCCGGCTGCCCGGCGGACTCGTCCCCGCCACCTGGACGGCCGTCGCCGCGATGCCCACCCTGCCCGGCGGCAAGCCCGACCGCGCCGCCCTCGCCCGGCTGGCCGAGCAGGCCCCGGCCGAGCGGGAGCAGGACAGCGCACCCAGCGTCTTCGCCGACCCCGGCCAGGAGCTGATCGCCAGCGCCTGGCGCGAGGTGCTCGGCCACGACCGCTTCGGCGCGGACTCGCACTTCTTCGAGGTCGGCGGCCACTCGCTGCTCGCCGCCCAGCTCGCCGCCTTCCTGGAGCCGCACCTGGGCAGCCGCCCGCCGCTGCGCACCCTGTTCCGGCACGCCGTCCTGGCCGACCAGGCGCGCGTTCTCACCGGAGATGTGAAGTGACCGCCCCCTCCGCCGTCCTGGAGGACGGCCACCGCGAGCTCGTCGAGGCCTTCGAGAGCTTCATCCGCCGCGAACTCGTCCCGCTCGCAGCCGAGTTGCCGGAGACCGCCGACCAGGTCCCGGGCGACCTGCGGTCCTACGTCCGCAAGCGCTCCGCCGCGCTCGGCTTCTACGCCGGCGACTACCCCGAGGAACTCGGCGGCGCCGACATGCCGTTCACCGCCGTGGTGCTGCTGCACCACGCCGCCGGGCGCAGCGGCTGCGTGCTCGCCCCCTACGCGCTGGCCGGCTCCGACGGGCCCAGCCCGCTGCTGCGGCACGGCACCCCCGAGCAGATCGAGCGGCACCTGGTCCCGCTGGTGCGCGGCGAGCAGACCCGCTGCCTGGCGCTCACCGAACCGCAGGCCGGCTCGGACGCCTTCCACCTCACCACCACCGCCGTGCGCACCGGCGACGGCTGGGTGCTGAACGGGCGCAAGACCTTCGTCAGCAACGCCGAACACGCCGGGATCGCCCTGGTGGTGGCCGCCACCGACCTCGGCGACGGCAAGGGCCCGACCGCCGGGGCGACCGCCTTCGTGCTGCCGATGGACCAGCCCGGCCTGCGGATCGGCCAGCGCTACGAGGGGATGTCCGGCGAGCCGCTGTTCGAACTGCTGCTGGACGGGGTCACCGTCGGCCCGGAGGCCGTGATCGGCGGCGAGGAGGGCATCGCCGCGGCCACCGCCCTGGCCATGGACAGCCTCTCCCGCGGCCGCCTGGTGGTCGCCGCGATGTGCAACGGCATCGCCGAGCACGCGCTGCGGATCGGCGTCGAGTACGCCCGCGAGCGGCGCGCCTTCGGCAAGGTCATCGGCGAGTACCAGCACATCCAGGAGCACCTGGTGACCACCCGCGCCGAGGTGGAGTGCGCCAAGCTGCTCACCCTCGCCTGCGCCCGGCTGGTCGACGAGGGCACCGAGGCGCCCGAGAACGCGGCGCTCGCCAAGCTCACCTCCTCCGAGACCGCCGTCCGCGCGGTGGACCGCTCGCTCCAGGTCCACGGCGCCACCGGCTGGGTACGCGGCCACCCCTTGGAATTCCTGTACCGCTACGTCCGGATGACCACGATCATCGAAGGGACCTCCGAGGTCCAGAAGGTGATCATCGCCCGCTCCATGGGCCTGAACTGACGGTTTCTCGTACGTATCTGGAGACGATGATGGAATCCCTGAGCATCGGCTACGGCCACCCGCACCAGGACGGCGCGGTCCTCGACCTGTTCACCACCTGGGCGCACCGCACCCCGCAGGCGCCCGCCCTGATCGACGGCGGGCGCACCCTCGGCTACGCCGAACTCGACCGCCTCGCCGACACCGTGGCGGAGTCCCTGCGCGGCAAGGTCGGCGCCGGAGACCTGGTCGGCGTCTGCCTCGGCCACTCGGCGGAGCTGGCCGCCGTCACCCTCGCGATAGCCAAGCTCGGCGCCGTCCACCTGCCGCTCGGCCCGCGCCCCGGCGAGAAGCGCCTCCAGGCCGTCGCCGAGCAGCTGCGCCCGGCCTGCCTGATCGGCGACGCCGCCGTGCTGCCGCCCGGCGGCGAGCGGCTCGAACTCGACCTGCCCACCCCCGGCCTGCTGGCCGCCCTGACGCCCGGTGAGCAGGCGAGCGTGCCGGTCGGCACCCACTACGCCGTGCTCACCTCCGGCTCCACCGGCACCCCCAAGGCCGTCGCCGTCACCGAACCGGCGCTCGGCGCGCTGCTGCACTGGTACCGCGAGCTCACCGGCCTCGGCCCGGGCGAGCGGCACAGCCTGCTGATCGGGGTGGCCTTCGACCCGCACGTGATGGAGCTGTGGGCCACCCTCACCTCCGGCGCCGCCCTGGTCGTCGCCCCCGAGGCCGTCCGCTGGGACTCCGGCGCGCTCACCGACTGGCTGGGCGAGGCGGGCATCACCGCCGCCGTGCTGCCCACCCCGCTGGCCGAGCCGATCCTCGACCGGCCCTGGCCCGCCGGGCTGGCGCTGCGCCACCTGATGATCGGCGGCGACCGGCTGCGCCGCGCCCCCGGGGCGGAGGTCACCGCCACCGTCCACAACGCGTACGGCCCCGCCGAGGCCACCGTCGCCACCACGGTGCACACCATGGCGCCCGGCGGCGACCACGGCGCCGACGCGCCGCCGATCGGCCTGCCGATCGCCGGCGCCGTCGTGCTGGTCACCGACGAGCAGGGCAACCCGGTGCCCAGAGGGACGGCCGGGGAGCTGCGGATCGGCGGCCGGGGCCTGGCCGCCGGCTACCTCGACCCCGAGCTGACCGCCCGCCGTTTCGTCCAGGCGCCCCCCGGGGTGGACGGCACCGACCGGGTCTACCGCACCGGCGACCGGGTGGTGATGCGCGCCGACGGCGTGCTGGAGTTCCACGGCCGGCTGGACGACCAGGTCAAGGTCAGCGGGGTGCGGATCGAACCCGCCGAGGTGGAGGCCGCCTTCGAGCGCGACGACCGGGTCCGCCGCGCGGTGGTCGCCGCCGAGACCGCGGCCACCGGCGGCGTCCGGCTGCTCGCCTTCGTCCAGGCCGAGCCCGACGCCGAACCGGCGAGCCTGCTGGAGGCCGTCCGGCCCTGGCTGCCCGAGCAGGCCGTGCCCTCGGCCGTACGGCTGGTCGAGACCTTCCCGCTGGACCCCAACGGCAAGGTGGACCGCGCGGCGCTGCTGGCCGCGCTCGCCGCCGAGCCCGAGGCCCCGGCGGCCGCCGGCGAGGACGGCGACACCGCGGTCGAGCGCACCCTGGTGAAGCTCTGCCGCGAGCTGCTCGGCCGCGCCGACCTCGGCCCGGGCGACAACTTCCTGGCGTCGGGCGGCAACTCGCTCGCCGCCGCCCGACTGCTGGAGTCCCTGGAGGGGGAGTACGGCGTGCGGCTGCGCGCCCCCCTGCTGCTGCGCCAGCCCGACCTGCGGGCGGTCGCACGGCTCATCGAGGAGCGGATGCCCAGCGCGTCCCTCGCCTGAGGACCCGGAGCCGTCCCGCACACCGGGCCCCGTCCGGCCCCGTGCGGGACGGCTCCGCCCCCGTGCGGGACGGCTCCGCCGCCGCCGCGCCCCCGTCGCACCTCCCGATCTGACCTGCGGCGCCCCCGGCCCCAGCGCCGGGGCGCCCGGAAGGGACCCAGCCATGACGCCCGTCCTCCCCACCCTCCCCGCGCTGGTCGCCCGCCAGGCCGAGCAGCACCCGAGCGCGCTCGCCCTGACCGACGGCGCCACCTACCTCACCTACCGCGAACTCCACGACGCCGCCGGCCGCCTGGCCGCCGTCCTGGCCGCGCGCGGGATCGGCCCCGGCAGCGCCGTCGGCCTGCTGTGCGCCCGCTCGGCCAGGTTCGCCGTCGCCCAGCTCGCCGTCTGGCGGGCCGGCGGCCTCGTCGTCCCGCTCGACCCGGCCTACCCGCGCCCGCGCATCGCCGAGATGACCGCCGACGCGCAGGTCCGCCTCGTCCTCGGCGACAAGGCGCTGCTCGCCGACGCCGCACTGCCCGCCGAGCGCACCCTGGTGCTCACCGAACGCGGCACCGAGGAGACCGGCGCGGCGGTGCCCGACGCCGCCGAACCGGACGCGCCCGCCCTGCTCTACTACACCTCCGGCTCCACCGGCCGCCCCAAGGGCGTACTCGTCCCGCACCGCGCCGTCACCGACCTGGTCACCGCCCCCGACGGGCTCGCCCTCGGCCCGCGCGACCGGGTGCTCTTCCACTCCACCCCCTCCTTCGACGCCGCCACCTTCGAACTCTGGGCGCCGCTCGCCCAGGGCGCCGCCGTCGCCGTCTCCCCGGCCGAACGGCCCAGCGCCGAGGAACTCGTCCGCGACGTCGAGCGCTTCGGCGCCACCACCGCCTTCATCACCACCGCGCTCTTCCACCACCTGGCCGCCAAGGAGTCCCGGATCTTCGGCGTGCTGCGCACCCTGGCCGTCGGCGGCGAGGCGCTCGCCCCCGAGTACGCCGGGGCCGTGCTGCGGGCCTTCCCCTGGCTGGAGCTGTACAACGTCTACGGGCCCACCGAGGCCACCACCTTCACCACCGCCCACCGGATCACCCCCGCCGACTGCGCGGGCGGCCCCGTCCCGATCGGACGCACCTTCGGCGGCGCCCGCGCCCTCGTCCTGGACGAGCGGCTCGCCCCGGTCGAACCCGGCACGGTCGGCGAACTGTGGATCGGCGGCGGGCGCCTCGCCCAGGGCTACCTCAACCGGCCCGAACTGACCGAGGAGCGCTTCCGCGAACTCCCCGGCGGCGGCCGGGCCTACCGCAGCGGCGACCTGGTGCGCCAACGCCCCGACGGCGCCCTGGAGTTCCACGGCCGCACCGACGACCAGGTGAAGGTCCGGGGCTTCCGGATCGAGCCCGGCGAGGTCGAGCAGGCCCTGCTGCGCTTCCCCGAGGTCGCCGAGGCGGCCGTGGTGGTCCGCCGCGCCGGACAGGCCGACGCCGCGCTCACCGCCTGCGTCGTCCTCGCCGAGGGCGCCGGGGCCGGCGCCGAAACCCTGCGCACCCGGCTCGCCGAGCTGCTGCCCGCCCACCTGGTCCCCACCGCCTGGGCCGTCCTGCCCGCACTGCCGCTCAACGGCAGCGGCAAGATCGACCGCCGCGCGCTCGCCGCCGCCCCGGACCCGGCGGCGGAGCGCACCGGCGTCGAGGTCGACCTCACCCCGATCCAGCGGGTCGTCGCCGAGGCCTGGAGCCGCGCCCTGGAACGCCCGATCACCGACCCGGCCGCCGACTTCCTCGCCGAGGGCGGCCACTCGCTGCTCGCCATGTGGGTCGTCGACGACCTCGCCGGCGAGTTCGGCATCGACCTGTCCCTCGCCGACTTCCTCGGCCACCCCACCGTGGCCGGCCAGGCCGAACTACTGGAACGCGCCCTGCGGGACGCCGACGACACCCAGGGAGCACCCCAGCGATGAGCAACGACCAGAACGACCTGCTGCGGCGCGCCCGCAACCGCCGCACCGCCCTCGCCCCGCAGCGCCCGGCCGCCGCCGACGTCGACGCCGGCCCGGCCCCGCTCTCCCACGCCCAGCAGCGGATGTGGCTGATGGAGCACCTCGGCCAGGGCGGCGCCCTCTACAACGTCCCGATCGCCACCCGGCTGCGCGGACCGCTCGACCGGGCCGCCCTCGCCACCGCGCTCACCGGACTCACCGAGCGGCACGCCGTCCTGCGCACCCGCTACCCGCGCCGCGGCGAACAGCCCTACCAGCACCTCGAAGCGGCCGGCCCCGTCCCGCTGGCCGTCCTGGACGCCACCGGCGACGGCACCGAGCAGCTGGCCGCCGAGGCCGCCCGCCCCTTCGACCTCACCGACGGGCCGGTGCTGCGCGCGCTGCTGCTGCGCCACGCGCCCGAGGACCACACCCTGCTGCTGACGATCCACCACATCGCCGTCGACGGCGGCTCGCTGCCCGTCCTGGCCGCCGACCTCGCCGAGCTGTACGCCGCCGCCCGCGACGGCGTCGAACCCCGGCTCCCGGCGCCCGGCATGCCGTACGCCGAGTACGCCCGCCAGGAGCGCGCCCGCGACACCGAACTCACCGCCGCCGCCGACGCCCTGGCCGCCCGGCTGGCCGGCGCCCGCCCGCTGCCGCTGCTGCGGCCGGTCGCCCCCGGCGCGCGCGAGCGCCGGGCCGGCCTGCACGCCGTGCCGCTCGACCCCGCCACCGTCGAGGGCCTGCGGCAGCTCGGCGCCCGGCACGGCGCCACCCTGTTCGCCGTCGTCCTCACCGCCGCCTTCGCCACCCTGCGCACCGCCGGCGGCCAGGACGACCTCACCCTCGGCTGCGCCAGCGGCCACCGGGCCCGCCCCGAACTGCGCCGCACCGTCGGCCTGGGCGTCAACACCCTCGCGGTGCGCGCCGAACCCGCCGGGGACGCCTCCTTCGCCGAGGCGCTCGCCCTGGTGCGCGGCGCCCTGCTGGAGGCCCAGCAGCACCACCAGGTGCCCTTCGACCTGGTGGTCGAGCGGCTCGGCGCGGCGGCGCGCGGCGCCGACGGCACCCCGCTGCTGTCGGCCAGCTGCGACCTGGTCCAGCCCGCGACCGCCCTGACGCTGCCCGGCCTGGACGCCGAACACGTCGACGTCGACCTGGAACTCGCCAAGTTCGACCTCACCCTGGTCCTGGAGGAGGGCCCGCGGCCGCGCTGCCTGGTCCAGCACGACCACGCGGCCCTGGACGGCGCCACCGCCGCCCGACTGGCCGAGGCCTTCGCCGCCGTGCTCCGCGCGGTCGTCGAGGACGCGGACCGCCCGCTCGCCGAACTCCCCGGCGAACTGCTGGCCCGCGCCGACCGGCACCCGGTGCTGGAAGCCCTGGCGGCCCACCCCGGGGTGGCCGACGCGGCCGTGGTGGAGACCGCCGACGGCCAGCCGCTCGCCTACGCGGTGGTCCGCGGCGCGGTCGCCCCCAGCGGCACCGACCTGCGCGCCCGGCTCCGGGCCGCCGTCCCCGCCGCCGAACTCCCGCTGGCCGTCACCCTGCTGGACCGCATCCCGCGCGGCGCGGACGGCGCCGTCGACCGCGACCGCCTGCCCGGCGCCGCGGCCCGCGACGCACACTCCACTCCCGCCGCCCGGGCCGAGGCGGCCCGCGCCACGGCCGCGACCGGCCCGCGCGTCCTGGTCCGCACCGCCTTCGGCGTACGGCGC